>CAXTUQ010000214.1:0-9074 GCA_964247405.1 uncultured Acetobacteraceae bacterium | reverse complement strand
CGGCGAGGAAGATCGTCTCCTCGTCGAGGTAGTCGCCGTCGAAGTGGGCGTCGACCTCGCCCAGCACCGGGTTCGACTCGAGGAACGGCGTCGGGCTCCCGTTGGCGGTGCGCACGGGAAAGCCGACGAAGATGGTGTTGCTGTAGTCGCCGGTGTCGCCGAAGTAGTGGCCGGTGGCCATGGCCGAGGCGTTGGCGGTGGTGAAGGTCGGGAACAGCGAGTGTCCGTTGCGGAGATGGACGCCCTGCCGCGCCAGCTGGGCCATGTTGGGGGCGGTGGCGTCATCCACCATGGCGCCGCGCAGGCCGTCGGCCACGAACAGGATGACGTTGTGCGGCGGCTCGGCCGCAAGGGCAGGACGGACGAACGCAGACGCGCCGAGAAGCGCTGTGGCGAACAAAAACATATGTTTCACGCGTTCACTCCCTCCGATGCGGACATGTCCTCTGCACGAAGACATTCCTGGACGATGCTGGCAACTAGCCCTCGGCGTCACGGCATGAGCATCGCCCCCAGCCAGTAGCACAGCGCCGCCACCAGCCCGGCGGCCGGCAGCGTGATGCCCCAGGCCACGACGATGCTGCGGGCCACGCCCCAACGGACGGCGGATGCGCGCCGGGCCGCGCCGACGCCCACGATGGACCCGGTGATCGTGTGCGTCGTGGACACGGGCACGCCGAGCCAGGTCGCGCCGAACAGCGCCACCGCCCCGCCCGTCTCGGCGCAGAAGCCCTGCATGGGGGTGAGATGCGTGATGCGCGAGCCCACCGTGCGGACGATGCGCCAGCCGCCGAGCAGCGTGCCGAGCGCCATGGCGCCCTGGCAGCTCAGCACCACCCAGAACGGCACCTGGAAGCCGCTGGCGAGCCGGCCTTGCGAGTAGAGCAGGACGGTGATGATCCCCATCGTCTTCTGCGCGTCGTTGCCGCCGTGCGCCAAGCTCAGCAGCGACGAGGACACGAACTGCAGCACGCGGAACCGCCGGTCCACCGCGAAGGGCGTGGCGCGGACCGCCAGCCACGAGACGGCCAGCACCAGCGCCATCGCCAGCACCAGCCCCGTCAGCGGCGACAGCACGATGGCCGAGCCGATGGTCCCAAGGCCGTGCCAGATGACCGCCGACCAGCCTGCCTTGGCAACCGCCGCCCCCACCAAGCCGCCGACCAGGGCATGGCTGCTGCTGGACGGGATGCCGAGCCGCCAGGTGATCACGTTCCAGACGATTGCGCCGGACAGCGCGCCGAAGATGACAGCCGGATCGACGATGCCGGCATCCACCACGCCGCTGCTGATCGTCGCCGCGACGTGCAGGCCGAACACGGCGAAGGCGATGAAGTTGAAGAACGCCGCCCACAGCACGGCGGTGAAGGGCCGCAAAACCCGGGTGGCCACGACGGTGGCGATGGAGTTGGCGCTGTCGTGCAGGCCGTTGAGGAAGTCGAACAGCAGTGCGACCGCGATCAAGCCGGCCAGCACGGGCGTGCCGACAAGGACGTGGGTCATGGGTGGGCGCCCTCAGACCTGCTCGACGACGATGCCGTCGATCACGTCCACCACGTCCTCGCAGCGGTCCACCACGGCCTCGACCAGGTCATAGACCTTCTCCACCGTCAGCTTGTAGCCCGGCGAGTTGTCGCTGGCGAACAGGGTGCGCAGGCCGCGGTCCAGCAGCTCGTCCGCCTCGCCCTCGATGCGGCGCACCGCGACCGACATCGCGTTCAGCCGGTCCACGCTTTGGCCGATGGCGCCCAGCAGCGGCATGCCGTCGCGCAGCGCCGTGGCCGCCCGCACGGCGCAGTCGGCCATGCCCTCCATCTCCGGCGTGAAGGCGACGCCGTAGCGCACCATGCGCCGCCCGGTGTCCTTCATCAGGTCGATGGTGTCGTCGAGCGCGGTGATCAGGTCCAGGATCTGCGACCGGTCGAACGGGGTGACGAAGGTGCGGTGGATCGCCAGCACGGTGTCCCGCGTGACCTGGTCGGCGGCGTCCTCCAGCCGGCTGATCTCGGCCGCGTGCTGCTCGGCCCGGCCGTCGCCGGACATCAGGGCGCGGAACGCCTCGGCCGCCGGCACGATCAGCCGCGAATGCGCGCAGAACCGCTCGATGAACTTCTCGTCCTGCGGCATCAGGGAGCGGAACGCGCGGAGCAGGACGTTCGACCGCGGCGGCTTCACCGAAGGGTCGCCGCAATGGAGTGGGTCTGGGCGGGTTGGCAGGTGGTCAAGCTACGGTCTCCGGGTTTTGGGAAAGGTTTGGGGCGGGCTTGCGTCGGTGCCCGCTCATCCGGCAGCGTCGTCCGCCTTGGGCAGCTTCTCCGCCATGCCGAGCAGGGCCTCGCGCCGGTCCATCTCGGCCCACACCTCGTCCGGCGCCACGCCGAGCGCGGACCACAGCACGACAAGGTTGTAGAGCAGGTCCGCGCTCTCGTTGACGAACCCGGCCCGCTCCGCCCGCACCGCGTCGATCGCCGTTTCGGCCGCTTCCTCCATCAGCTTCTGCGCCATCTTGGGCACCCCGCCCCCCAGCAGCTTCGCCGTGCGCGGGCTGACGTGCCCGCCGGAGCGCACCGCCTCAACCGCCCTGGCCAGGCGCGCGAGCCGGTCCTCGTGCCCGGCCGAAACTGGAACGTTCACCGGCTGCGGCCGGGCACGCTGCTTTCGCTTCTTGGGCGCCTTGCCCTTCGCCTTTTTGGGCGTTCCATCCTGCAGCGGCTTTGCCGTGCGCGGCCTTGCCTTCATGCCGGCCTGCACGGGAGGGGCTGCATCGGCCAGGCGCGCGGGCTGGTCCTCATGCCCGGCCGCAGCCAAAGCATCGCCCGGCTTCACCGCCGGGGAACGCCGCTGCCGCTTCTTGGGTGCCTTCGTCATGCCTGTGCGTTCAACCCTGTCTGTTCCACCTTGCCGCCGCCTCCATCCAGGCCCGGCCCGGCGTGGATGATTGATGCTCAGGTTGCGAACCTGCCCCGCGCTGCCCGAGTTTGTGACGCTTTTGCTACAGCACCTGCTTGCGCCTGGGTAGGGGAGACCCGAGGATCATTCGGACGGGTTTCGGCCCAGCGAACGCCGCGCGTCCACAACCCGACTCGTTCACCAAAGCCTGGCGACGGGACCTGCGGAGTTTGCTGCTGGACACCGATGCGCCATACTCCAGGGATGACCGGAACGACCGAGGGCTTGGACATCTTTGCGCCCGTGCACGGCCTGAACCTGCGGTGCCGCCTCGACGGCCCGGCTGGGGCGCCATGGCTGGTGTTTTCCAATTCCTTGATGACCGACCTGACCTTGTGGGACGACCAAGTGGCCGCTTGCATCGGACGCTTCCGCATCCTGCGCTACGACCAGCGCGGCCATGGCGGCAGCACCGTGCCGTCAAACGATTGCCATTTTGACGGCCTGGTGGACGACCTCGCCGCCGTCTTGGACGCGTTCAGCGTGGAAGCCGCCACGCTTGTCGGCGTGTCCATGGGCGGCGTGACGGCCTTGGGCGCGGCCGCCCGGCACCCGGCGCGCATAGCCCGGGTGGCAGTCTGCGATTGCCAGCCCGCGTCCACTCCGGCCAGCGCCGCCGCTTGGGGCGAACGGATCGCGGCGGCGGAGGCGGGCGGCATGGCCGCCTTGGTGGAGCCGACAGTGGCGCGCTGGTTCCCGCCCGGCACGGTGGAGGCGGACCCGCCGTTCCTGCGCCGGGTCCGCGGCATGATCGAAGAAACGCCGCTGCAGGGCTTTGTGCGCGCGACCCGCGCCTTGCAGGACTACGATTACCGGTCCTGCCTCGCCGCCCTGCGCTGCCCGGCGGCCTTCATCGCCGGGGCGGAGGACGGCGTCATGCCGCAGGCGGCGCGCGACATGGCCGCTGCCTGCCCCGGCAGCCTGTTCACGACCGTCGCGGGCGCCGGGCACCTGCCCAACATCGACCAGCCCGCGCGCTTCGCCGCCGCTCTCGACGCCTTGCTTGCCGATCCGCCCACCGGGAGCTGACCCATGCGCCGGCGCGGCCCGATGCCACGGCCTTTCGTCGCGGGCCGGCGCACGCTACCAGCAGGCCATGAGTGCCAGCCAACCGCAGACCGGCGTCACGACCGCCCGCACGCGCCGCCAGCGCCTTTCGCCGGACGACCGCAAGCGCCAGATCATCGAGGCGGCGGTCAGCTACTTCGCCGAGGTGGGGTTCAATGGCGGCACGCGGGAACTGGCCCGGCGCCTGCAGGTGACGCAGCCGCTGATCTACCGGTATTTCCCCTCCAAGGAGAACCTGATCCAGGCGGTGTACCAGGAAGTGTACCTGACCCGCTGGCAGCCGGACTGGGAGCGCGCCCTCGCCGACACGTCGCAGCCGATCCGTGACCGGCTGATCGCCTTCTACACGCATTTCACCGGCGCCATCTTCACGCCCGACTGGATACGCATCTACCTGTTCGCCGGCCTGCGCGGGCTGGAGATGAACCAATGGTGGATCAGCTTCGTGGAGCAGCACCTGCTGCGCCGCATGGCGGAGGCGCTGCGCGAGGCGCACGGCCTGCCGGCGCCGGACGCGCAGCCGATCACCCCGCGGGAGATCGAGCTGTACTGGCTGTTCCACGGCGGCATCTTCTATTACGGGCAACGCCGCGAGGTGTATGGCCAGGTGTCGGGCGTGACCCTGCCCGCGTTCATCGAGACGAGCGTGGACGCGTTGCTGAACGGCCTGCCGGCCACGCTGGGCCGGTTGCTGGATGGCGAGGCGGAGGCGGGCGTCAAGCCGGGGTGGATTGACAGGAAACGCACCCCCGCCCGATGATCGGGCGATAAGCAGGAAGCGTTCTTCGTGACAGCCACCCCCTCCCGGCGTGCGATGGTCATCGGCGGCTCGGTCGGGGGGTTGTTCGCGGCCCTTCTGCTGCGCCGGCAGGGCTGGGACGTCCTCGTGTTCGAGCGCGTGCCGACGCCGCTGGACGGCCGCGGGGCGGGCATCGTCACCCACAAGCAGCTTTGGCGCATCCTTGAAGACCTTGGCCTCGACCCGCACAACGATTTCGGCATCACGGTGCGTGAGCGGGTGACGCTGGCCCGTGACGGGGGGATCGTCGGCGCCCACGCGTGCCCGCAGGTGATGACCTCCTGGGACCGCGTGTTCCGCATGTTGCGCGCCGCCCTGCCCGACGAGGCCTACGTGCAAGGCGCCGAGCTGGCCGGCATCGACCTGCGCGCGGACGGCGTATGCGCGCGCTTCGCCGACGGGCGCCAGGTCGAGGGCGCGTTGCTGATCGGGGCCGACGGGGTGCGCTCAAGCGTGCGCGCGGCGCTGCTGGGGAGCGGCGTGGCGTCACGCTACGCCGGGTACGTCGCGTGGCGCGGCTTGCTGGCGGAGGCCGCCATGCCGCGGGAAGCCCGGGCGGCGCTGTTCGAGCGCTTCGCCTTCTGCCTGCCGCCGGGCGAGCAGATGCTGGGCTACCCCGTGGCCGGCGAGGGCAACGACCTGCGGCCGGGCCGCCGCCGCTACAACTTCGTCTGGTACCGCCCGGCCGACGAGGCGACGGCCCTGCCGGACCTGCTGACCGACGCGGAGGGCCGCACGCACGCCCTGTCGATCCCGCCGCCGCTGATCCGCCCGGCCGTGACGGCGGCGATGCGGGCAGCCGCGGCGCACACCCTCGCCCCCGTCTTTGCGCAGGCCGTGGCGGCGACGCCCCAGCCTTTCCTGCAGCCGATCTACGACCTAGAATCCCCCCGCATCGCGTTCGGACGCGCGGCGCTGCTGGGCGACGCCGCCTTTGTGGCGCGCCCCCATGTCGGCGCCGGGGTCACGAAGGCGGCGGAGGACGCGGCGAGCCTGGCCCGGGCGCTGGCGCAGGAAAGGGACGTGGAGGCGGCCCTCCGGCGCTATGAGGCCGAGCGCCGCCCCGCGGGACAGCGCATCGTGCGCCGCGGCCGGCACCTCGGCGCGTACCTGCAGGCGCAGCTTCGCAGCGACGAGGAGCGGGAAGCCGCCGCCCGCCACCACACGCCGGATGCGGTGATGGCGGAAACGGCGCTGCTGGATTTCTAAACGTTCAGTTCCGGCAGCCCGAACAGCGCCTTCGCATTCCCCCCGGCGATCTTCGCGAACGCCGCCTCGTCCAGCCCGGCGGAAGCCAGGTGTCCCACAGGGTCGCTTTCGGCCATGTCGTAGGGGTAGTCCGTCCCCATCAGGATCTTCTCGGCGCCGAACACGTCCACCAGGTTCCGCAACTGGTGCGGCGTGAACACCACGGAGTCGAAGAACACCCGCTTCAGGTAGGTCGTCGGCGGCTGCGGCAGGGTGCCCCGCACGTCCGAGCGCGCGCCCCAGGCGTGGTCGATGCGGCCGGAATAGGCGGCGAGATAGCCGCCGCCATGCACCGCGATCAGCTTGAGCGCCGGATGGCGCTCCAGCACGCCGTCGAAAATCAGGTAGTGCAGCGCCAACGTCGTTTCCAACGGGTTGCCGATGACGTTGTTGAAGTAGAAGCGGCTCATGCGCCCCGCCTCGGTGAAGCCGTTGGGGTGGATCAGCACGACGGCGCCCAGCTCCTCCGCCTTGGCCCAGAACGGGGCGAACCGGGGGTCCGACAGTTCCAGCCCGTTCACGCTGGTCAGGATCTGCGCGCCCTTCATCCCGTCCTCGCGCATCGACCGCTCCAGCTCCGCGGCGGCGGCCTGGCCGTCCTGCATGGGCACGGTGCCGATGGCGGCGAACCGTTCAGGCTTCTGCGCGGCGAAGGACGCAAGGCCCGCGTTGACGATCCGCGCCGCCTCGATCCCGATGTCGAGCGGCACGGCGTAGGTGCATTGCGGCGGCGGCGGCATGATGACCTGCACGTCGATGCCGGCCGCGTCCATGTCGGCCAGGCGCACGGCCATGTCCACCATGTTCGGGCGGCGGTCCGCGTCCTGCTTGCGGTTCAGCGCCTTCGTGTTGTCGGTCGCGAAGTGCGCCAGCGGCACTTTCGCCAGGTCGACGTGCGGCTGCGTCAGGGCGGCCGCTTCCGGGACCATGACGTGGGAGTGCATGTCGATCGTGACGCTCCGGGGCCGCACCTCGCGGCCGGGCCGGCCATGCGCACGGGCGGCGGTGGCGCCGTAATGATTGTCTTCGGCCAAGGGAAACTCTCCTTCAGAACACGCCGAGATGGCGGTCGATGGTCTCAGGGTCCGCTGCAAGCGCAGCCGCCGTGCCTTCCATGACGATGCTGCCGGTGTTGACGATTGCGACGTCGTCCGCAAGGGACAGGGCGAGGCGGACGTTCTGCTCCACCAGCACCATCGACAAGCCCTCGTCCTTCAGCATCGCGACCGTCTGCCTGACCTCCGCCACCATCTTGGGCGCCAGCCCCTCGGACGGCTCGTCCAGCAGCAGCACGCGCGGGTTGCCCATCAGGGCGCGGCCGATGGCCAGCATCTGCTGCTCGCCGCCCGACAGCAGCCCGGCCCGCTGCGACGCCCGCTCGCGCAGCCGCGGGAAGGTGCCGAACACGCGCTCGGCCGACCAGGCGCCGCCCCGCACCTTGCGGGCGGCCACGGCGAGGTTCTCGCGCACGGTCAGCGACGGGAAGATGCGGCGGCCCTGCGGCACGATCGCGACGCCCTGGCGCACGACGGTTTCCGGCGCCCGCGACCGCAGCGCCTCGCCGAACACGCGGATCGTGCCGCCGCGCACCCGCACGAAGCCCATGACCGCGCCCATGCAGGTGGTCTTGCCGGCGCCGTTGCGGCCCAGCAGCGCCAGCACCCGGCCTTCCCCGAGCGTGAAGCCGACGCGGTGCAGCACGTGGCTGTCGCCATAGAACGCGTCGATGTCCCGCAGCGCCAGCGCGTCAGCCACCGAAATACACCTCGCGCGTGCGCGGGTCCGCCACGACCTCGGCCCGCGTTCCCTCCAGCACGACAGCGCCGAAGTTCAGCAGGGTGATGCGGTCGGCAAGCTCCAGGGCCACGTCCATGTCATGCTCGATCAGCACGACCGACACGGTTCGGGGCAGCGCTTCCAGCACGGCGCGCACCGTCACGCGTTCGGCTGCGGACAGGCCGGCCAGCGGCTCGTCCAGCAGCAGGAGGCGCGGCTCCTGCGCCAGCACCATCGCCAGCTCCAGCCGCCGGCGCTCGCCGTAGGAGGTTTCCGACGCGATCCGCCCGCCTTGCTCCGCCAGGCCCACCTGCGCCAGGGCCGCCTCCGCGCGGGCGCGCACGTCCCGCCGCCGGGCGAACGACCCCCAGGGGAGCCAGCCGGTTCTTGCCGTGCCGATGGCGGCGAGGGAAACGTTGTGCAGCATCGTTTCGCCGGGGAATAGCGTCAGCACCTGGTAGGTGCGGCCCAGCCCGGCGCGCGGGCGCTGCCGCATCGGCTGTCCGCGCAGCTCCTGCCCGAACACGCGGATCGACCCGGCGTCGGCGCGCAAATCGCCGCAGACCAGGTTGAACAGCGTCGTCTTGCCAGCGCCATTGGGGCCGATCAGCAGCCGGCGCTCGCCCGGCATGACGGTGAGCGACACGTCGCGCGTTGCGGCCACGCCGCCGAAGCGCTTCCGCAGGCCCTCGACGTGCAGCGCGGGGATGGCGGTCACGCCTTCACCGGCGCGGGCCTCGGCGGCCCGGTGGAAAAGAACCGGCTGCACCCGGGCACCAGGCCGCGCGGCATGAACATGACGGTGACGATGAAGATGAGGCCCAGCAGCGAGGACCAGCGGTCCACGTAGGAGCTGACGACGGTTTTCACTACCGTGATCACGGCCGCGCCCGCCACCGGCCCGGCCAGCGTGCCTGCGCCGCCCAGCACCACCATCAGCAGCACCTCGGCCGATTGCTGCAGCGACATGGTCTGCGGGCTGATGAAGCCGTAGTCCCAGACATACAGCAGCCCGGCGACCGAGCCCCAGAACCCCGCCAGCACGAACGCCGCCCATTGCATATGCCAGACCGGGTGGCCCAGCATCCGCATCCGCCGCGGCTGGTCACGCGCACCGCGCAGGCAGGCGGCAAAGGGGGACTGCGACAACTGCCACAAGCAGGCCAGCGCGAGAAGGAATACGGCGGCGACCAGGTAGTAGAACGGGGTGGGCTGGGTCAGGTCGATGCCGGGC
>CAXTUQ010000213.1:0-9087 GCA_964247405.1 uncultured Acetobacteraceae bacterium | reverse complement strand
GGCGCTGAACCGGATCGGCCGCCGGCAGTCGGCGGCCTTGGTCGAAAGCGTGGCGGGCGGGGCGCGGCTGCCGGGGGAGGTGCTGGAGCAGATCGTCGGCAAGACCGACGGGGTGCCGCTGTTCATCGAGGAGCTGACCAAGGCCGTGCTGGAATCGGGGCTGCTGCGCCGGACGCCGGAAGGCTACGCCCTGGCCGGGCCGCTGCCGCCGCTGGCGATCCCGACGACGCTGCAGGATTCGTTGCTCGCCCGGCTCGACCACCTGGGTGCGGCCAAGGAGCTGGCGCAGGTCGGCTCGGTGATCGGGCGGGAGTTCTCCCGCGCGGCCGTGGCGGCGCTGTCGCCGCAGGACGAGGGCGCGCTCGATGGGGCGTTGCAGCGGCTCGTGGCCGCCGGGCTGGTGCATCAGCATCACCGCCCGGCGGGCACGGCCTACGCGTTCAAGCACGCCTTGGTGCAAGAGGCGGCCTACGGCACCCTCCTGCTGAGCCGGCGCCAGCACCTGCACGCGCGCTGCGCCGAGGCGCTGCAAGCCATCGCGCCCGGGCTTGCCGAGCGGGAGCCGGAAGTGCTGGCGCACCACTACACGGAAGCGGGCTTCGCCGAGCGGGCGGTCGAGCTGTGGCTCACCGCGGGCCGGCGCGCGGCCGAGCGGTCGGCGAACCTTGAGGCGATCGGCCATCTGCGCAAGGGCCTCGCGGTGCTGGCGGACCTGCCGGCGGGGGAGGGCCGCGCCCGGCATGAGCTGCTGCTGCAGATCAGCCTCGGCAACCCGCTCATGGCTTGCCGGGGCTACGCCGCGCCGGAGACCGGCGAGGCCTTCCAGCGCGCGAGCGACCTGGCCGAGCAGCTTGGCGACAACGTGCAGCGGGCGCGCGCCTTCTACGGGCTGTGGGCCTATCACTTCTCATTGGGCGAGAACCGCGTGGCGGAGGACCTGGCCGCGCGCCTGCTCCGGCTGGCAACCGAGGCGGGGGACCGCGACGTGGCCGCCCTGGGCCACCGCATCCTGGGCATGTCTCGCTACATGCTGGGCGATCAGGCCGGAGGGCGTGCCGAGATCGAGGCCAGCCTCCGCCTGCATGACACCGCGGCCCGTCGCCCCTTGGTGCACCGCTTCGGGCAGGACCCGCGCGCGGCCGGGCTTACGACGCTTTCGGTCATCCAATGGATCGAGGGGCAGCCGGACATGGCAAGGCAGACCAGCCTGGCCGGCTTCGAGGCCGCGCAAGCGAGCGGGCACGCCAACTCGCTGGGCCACGCCCTTGCCTACGGCGCGTGCCCGGTCGCCATTCTCCGGGGCGAATGGGAGAGGGCGGAGGAGCTGGTCGGCACGCTGCTCGGCCACGCCCGGGAGCATCGGCTTGGGCTTTTGCACGCCAGCGCACTCGCTTACCGCGGCGAGGTGCTGGCCGAGCGTGGCGCGTTCGCCGCCGCCATCGCGGATTTCCGCGCGGGCCTGCTGGAGTTCCAGTCGGTGGTGTCCACCGTGCGGCTGCCGGCGCACTTGGCTGCCTTCGCCCACGTCCTGGGCCGCGCCGGCCAGTGGGAGGAGGCGCTCGCGACGGCCGAGGACGCGGTCCGCCTGGCCGAACGGCGGGAGGAGCGCTGGTGCCTGCCGGAACTGCTGCGGATCAAGGGCGACGTCCTGGCGGCGTGCGGCAGCGCCGGCCCAGCGGAGGCCGCCCTGCTCGAAGCGGTCAGCCTGAGCCGCCGCCAGGGGATGCCCGGATGGGAGCTGCGCGCCTGCCTCAGCCTCAGCCGGCTGTGGCGCGGTTCGGGGCGTGGCACGGAGGCCGCCGGCCTGTTGGCCCAGGCTTTGGCGCCGTTCACCGAGGGGGAAGCGACGGCGGACATCTTGCATGCCCGGCGCCAGCTTTCGGAGATGGCGACGGGCGGCGAAGCTCAGGGCGCCGCGAGCGCCGCGAACCAGGCGGCATAGGGCGTGCTGCGCGCCATGCGGCGGTTGTAGTCCGGTGCGCCGTCGTCCGTCCACCAGACCGGCCCGCGCTCGCCCAACGCCCGCTTGGCCGCGTCGATGCGCCGCCGCGCCGCCTCCTGCGCCGTGGCGTCCGCAGCCCGCAGCGCCGCCTGCTTCGCCCGCCGGGCGGACATCAGCTCCCAGGTCAGCGCCGCCCGCGCCGCGGCGTCGAGCGCCGGGTCCGTGCAGCGCCACAGCCGGCCGCGCACGCCGAAGTAGCGGCCGTCCGGCGTCACGGGATGCCGCATCGGCCCGCGCTTGGAGGCATCGAACCTGGAGTCATGCTGAACGCATAGGGAGCATCAAGACATGGATATGAAAGGATTGGCGCAGAAGAAACAGGGTTCCGAGCCGGTCAGCTGGGACGCCGCGTTCCAGTATGAGCTTGAGGCGCTCGGCCCGGCGGCGCGGCCGGAGCAACTGCGGGCCTTGTGCCTGTCCGGTGGCGGGGTGCGGAGCGCGGCTTATTGCCTGGGCGTGCTGCAGGCCCTGGCCGGCGCCGGGCACCTGACCCGGTTCCATTACCTTTCCACCGTCTCCGGCGGCGGGTACATCGGCGCTTGGCTGCAAACGCTGATCCGGCGGCATGGCGTCCGGGGCGCGCAGGACCGGCTGGCGCGGCGGGACTCGGCCGCGCCGGGGCAGGACCCGCCCGAGGTGCAACGGCTGCGCCGCTACACGAACTGGCTGACGCCCAATGGCGGGCTGCTGTCGCTCGACGGCTGGACCGGGCTTGCGATCTACCTGCGCAACGTCCTGCTGAACTGGCTGGTGTTCGGGCCGCTGTTCCTGCTGGCCGCGCTGGTCGCAGTGACGGCCCGCACCGCGTTCTTTGTCCTCCAAGGACAGCCGCCGGAACATACGGAGCGGTTGTTGCAGCCCATCCACCTTCAACCTCTCACCGTGATCGCGTCCTTGTTCCTGCTGGCGGGGCTGGCTGGGCTTGTGTGGGGCACGGTGGGGTCCTGCAAGGGCCTGCCGAGCCGCCGTCCGCGCCCGGCAGGGGAAGCGGACTACTGGACGCCCCAGGCCGTCGAGCGCCGCATCGTCTGGCCGTCGCTGGTTTGGGCGTTCTGCATCCCGCCCGCGCTCGCGCCGGTTTGGAGCTGGGTGCTGGGAGGGCCGTGGTGGGCGCAAGGCGCCCTGCCGGCGCTGTTCTTCGGGGGCAGCATTGCCGGATACATCGCAGCGGCCGTCACGCGCCCCGCGGACACGCCGCCCTACTGGAACAACATCATTCCATGGGGCCTGGCCAGCATCGCCGGGGCCGCCACCCTTTATGCCGGCCAGAGGATCGCGTGGGCGCTGCCGGATGATCGCGCCGCGGAAACCATGGCGGTCGCGGGACCGACTTGGCTGCTGCTGTCCTACGCCGTGCTGTCCGCGGTTCATGCCGGGCTGCGCGGCGCTCCCGGCACGCCCTGGAGCCGTCATGCGGCTGACGCGTTTTCCGATCTGGATGTCGAGTGGATGGCGCGCATCACCGCCATGCGGCTGCGCACCGGGCTGGCCTGGAGCGTCTTCGCGTTCTGCGTCCTGACGCTGGAGCGCCTGGTGGTGGGCGACAATGCCTGGCTCACGTTGCGTCATGCGTTGGTCGTGGCGCTTGCCGCCGGGCCTGCAGCGGCGTGGCTGGGCAAGCAGGCGTTCAGCCAGGTTGATGCGCTGCTGAGCGGCAAGCCGAAACTGGTCACGGGGGACGTGCTGCTGCGCGCCGCGTCGCTGGTCTTCGCGGCGGCGGTGTTCGCCAAGTCGGGCGTCATCGTCGGAGCCGTGCTGGAGACACTACAGTCCTGGATGACCGATCGTCCGAACCCCGACATGCTCGTGCCGATCGTCCAGCATCGCCCCGACCTGCTCGTGATGGCGGTCACTCAACTCGCGTTCGGCGCAGCGATGGTGCTCATCCTCCTCGGCGCCGACAACTGGATCAGGACCAACCGCTTCTCGATGCACGGCGTGTACCGGGACCGGCTCGTGCGGGCCTTCGTCGGATCGGCACGGGCGAAACCGTCCAAGCCCGGCGGCGCCCCGCGCCACGCCGACCCGTTCACCGATTTCGACCCTGGCGACAACCCGCCGCTGGCTTCATTGGCCCCGGACGGGCGGACGCGGAGCCTGTTCCCGGTGATCAACGCCACGCTGAACCTGAGCGTGCCGCGGCGGGCCGACTGGACGGACCGCAAGGCCGCACCCTTCACGCTGACGCCGCTGCATTGCGGGGCTGCCCACCTCGACGACCGCTCCGGCCGCTACGTCGCGACCAACAACTATGGAGGAGCACGGCCCGGCGGCATCTCGCTCGGCACGGCGATGGCCGTCTCCGGGGCGGCGGTCAGCCCGAACTGGGGCTACCATTCCTCAAGCCTGACGGCCTTCATCATGACGCTGTTCAACGTGCGGCTCGGCGCCTGGCTGCCCAACCCGGTGCGCTCGCAGGCGGCGGCCGGACAGCCGGGGGCGCCGGGATGGCGGCTGCTCAAGGATGAGCTGTTCGCACGGACGGAGGACGACCGCGACTACGTTTACCTTTCGGACGGCGGGCATTTCGACAACCTCGGCCTTTATGAGATGCTGCGGCGGCGCTGCCGGCTGATCGCCGTGGTCGATGCCACGCGGGACCCGGACGGGGAATGCGCCGACTTGGGCGCGGTCATCGGCAAGGCGCGGATCGACATGGGGGTGCAGATCTGCATCGCGCCCACAGACGCAGAGACCGGGATGCCCGTCCAGGAGGAGGACGGCTTCAGCGTCGGCCTGATCCGCTATCCCGACGGCGCGCGCGGCGTGCTGCTGCTGCTGAGGCCGGTGCTGACCGGCGACGCGCCGGTGGACGTGCGGGCCTACCACGCGCAGAACCAAAGCTTTCCCAACGAGGCGACCACCGAGCAGTGGTTCACCGAAGCGCAGTTCGAAAGCCACCGCGCCCTGGGCGAGCACCAGACGGAACTGGTGCTCGGCCGGATGCGGAACGGCCTGGCCCGGACATGCGTCATGGCGCTGCGGGCGGGCTGCTGAGGCCCGCAGCCTTAAAGCATGGGCAGCCGGCGCGGCCGGGGACCGAGCGGGAAGGCCTGGTCGATCTGGGCGATGTCGTCCTCGGTCAACCGCAGCGCCCCGGCGCCCGCGTTGTCGGCGGCGTGCCCGGGACTGGACGCCTTGGGAATGGCGAAGACCGAGGGGCGCCGCACCAGGAAGCCGAGCGCCACCTGGCGCGCGGTTGCGCCGTGGCGTGCGGCGGCCTCCTCCAGCACGCGGCCGCCGGGCGTGCGCGCAGCCGGGAAGCTGTTTTGGCCGAACGGGCTGTAGGCGACCACGGCGACGCCGTGCGCCTCGCACCAGGGGATCACGGCGTGCTCAATCGCGCGCTCTTTCAAGTGGTAAAGGACCTGGTTGCAGGCGATCCGGCCCTCGCCCCCGGCCTTCCAGGCCGCTTCGAGGTCCGACACGTCGAAGTTGCTCAGGCCCCAGGACAGGATCTTGCCCTGTTCGCGCAGCCGCTCGAAGCCGGCAAAGGTGTCTTCCAGCGGGTGCGCGCCGGGCCAGTGCAGGAGGCAGCAGTCCAGCCGGTCGGTGCGCAGGCGCGTGAGAGATTTCTCGCAGGCCGCGACCGTTCCGGCGCGGGAGGCGTTGCTGGGCATGACCTTGGACACGAGGAAAACCTCGTCGCGCCGTCCGGTGACGGCCTCGCCGACCACGTTTTCCGCTTCCCCATACATCTCCGCGGTGTCGATGTGGGTCATGCCGAGGTCAAGGCCGCGGCGCAGGGCGGCGACGGCTATGGGCCGGTGCGCGTCGTCGATGCGCCAGGTCCCTTGGCCGATCACCGGGACCTGGCGCCCGGTGGGACCGAACGGGCGCTGCTCGGTGCCCGCCGTCCTGGCCGCGCTCACGCCGCGGCCTGCGATTGGCCGCGCAAACTTGCGGACAGCCCGTTGAGAATTGGGTCAGCCATGATTCCTTCTCCTTTCGGCCTTTCGGCCTTTCGGCCTTTCGGCCTTTCGGCCTTTCGGCCTTTCGGCGCGAACGCCGCGCGACGGCCACGGTCTCGCCGGTGCCTTGCCCGGAACGCGGGACGTTGAGCGAACAACAGAAGCCTGATAGGGGGACAGGCCCACACGCAGCCTCGGCAACTTTCAGTTGAAACCGCAACGTGGCTCTATACGGTATTGATATCAATAGACTTGATCTTGTCTTGGAGCATCCGCTTGATCAGCAATCGCAGGATATCCGTCGTGCTGCCGGCCTACAACGCGGAGCGGACCTTGCGGCAGACCGTCGCCGAGATCCCCGGGGACGTCGTCGATGACATCATCCTCACCGACGACGCCAGCCGCGACAACACGGTGGCCGTGGCCCGCAGCCTCGGCCTGCACACCCTGCGGCATGACCGGAACCGCGGCTACGGCGGCAACCAGAAGACCTGCTACCAGGCGGCGCTCGACCGCGGCGCCGACATCGTCGTCATGCTGCATCCGGACTACCAGTACACGCCCCGGCTGGTCACGGCGATGGCGTCGATGATCGCCTCCGACCAGTTCGACGTCGTGCTCGGCAGCCGCATCCTGGGGAAAGGGGCGCTGGCCGGCGGGATGCCGCCCTACAAGTACGTCGCCAACCGCGCCCTGACGTTCACGCAGAACCTCCTGCTCGGCGCCAAGCTGTCGGAGTATCACACGGGCTACCGCGCCTGGAGCCGGGCGGTGCTGGAACGGCTGCCGCTTCATGCCTGTTCCGACGACTTCGTGTTCGACAACCAGATGCTGTCGCAGGCGCTGTACTTCGGCTTCCGGGTCGGCGAGATCTCCTGTCCCACCAAGTACTTTGCCGAGGCGTCGTCGATCAACCTGCAGCGCAGCGCCATCTATGGGCTGGGCGTGCTGCAAACCTCGCTCAGCTTCCGGCTGCAACGCATGGGAGTCGCGCACTCGCCCTTGTTCGCGGAGGGCGGCGAACGGCGGCTGCACTTGCCGGAAGCCCGGGAGGCATGAGCGGTACGGGATGGGGCCGGCTCGCCGTCGTCCTCCTCGCCCTGGGCCTGGTCGCGGTTGGCGTCCTCGCCGGGCACTCGCCTGACCTGCTCGTTTCCCGGATGGAGGGCGGTTTGCAGGCCGTGCGCGACCTCGGCGGCGCGGGCCGGATGCTGTTCGCCGCCGTACAGGTCCTCGTGGCCGTGAGCGGCATCCTGCCGGCGTCCATGCTCGGCGTCGCCGCGGGCGTGCTTTACGGGTTGCACGCCGGGTTCTTGGTGTCGGGGGCGAGCACGCTGGCGGGCGCGGTGCTTGCCTTCGCATTGAGCCGCTCCGTGCTGCGTCCCGCGGTGGCAAAATTCCTGGCGCGACGGCCCCGGCTGCGCGAGCTGGACGGCATGGTCGCGCGGGACGGCTGGCGCATGGCCTGCCTGCTGCGGGTTTCGCCCGTCATGCCGTTCGCCGCGACGAGCTACGCGCTGGGCCTGTCCTCCATCGGGTTGCGCGACTACGTCATCGGCACGCTGGCGGCGATGCCGGCGCTGTTCGGCTACGTCCTGCTCGGCACGCTGGCCGGCTCGGGGATGGCCGTCTGGTCGTCCCGCCCGCTGGGAGGGTGGATGCTCGCGTTGGGCGTCATCGCCACCTTGGTGCTGACGCTGCGGGTCGGGCAGCTCGTCGCCCGCGTGCTTCGCCCGGCCGCGGCGCCGCTCGGCGAGGACCTTGCGTCATGAGCGGGGCGTCATGAGCGGGGCCGACGCGGACACCGGCCGCCGCATTCGGCTCCCGGCATTTCAAGGGTCGAGGACCCGGTTGGGTGTGGCTTTGATCGTCCGGGCCGATGCTTGGTCCGTCCGTCGCGCGCTGGCAGTGCTGTTCGTGGCCGTGGCGCTGCCGACCTGCATCATGCTCGCGCTGCTGACGCCCTTGGGCCAGGTGGCCGACGAGCCGGCGCATGTGCTGCGCGCCGCCAGCCTGCTGCATGGGCAGTGGATCGGCCGGCGTGGACCCTACACGGAGAATGGCACGACCCGGCTCCGGGCCGGGCTGGACGTGGATGGGGCGCTGCTTGGCGTGCAGGACAGCCCGTTCCGGCCGAAGCTTACCGAGGAAAGGGTGGCGCAAGCCATGGGGCAGGGCTGGGCCGGGTCCCGGTCGTTCTATCCCGCACCAAACGTCGCGATCTACATGCCGGCATTTTATGGCCCGGCGGCGGTCGGCATGGGCTTGGCCAAGTTGGCCGGGGCCGGGCCGTTCCTTGCGACCTATGCGGCCCGGCTGGCCAACGTGGCCTGCTTCGTCGGGCTGGGCCTTGCGGCGCTGCTGCTCGCGCGCCGGGGTCATGCGCTGCTGTTCTGCACCTTGATGTTTCCCATGACCATGGGCCTTGCGGCATCGGTCAACCAGGATGGCCTCCTCATCGCGGTGGGCGTGCTCGCGGCGGCGCTGCTGACCCGCTCGGACGTGCCCACGGCGACCCGGCCGGCGCTGCCGCGCGGTGCCGCCTTCTGGACGGCGGGGCTGCTGCTCGCCTGCGTCACCGCCGCCAAACCGCCCTACGCGCCGCTGCTGGCGCTGCTGCTGCTTCCCTTGCCGCCGGCGCGGGACTGGTGGCGCCTGCGCAAGCCACTGCTGCTGCGCGCCGCCGCGGCCGTCATCCTGTTGCTGCCCGGCCTTCTCTGGATCTGGCTCGCCGTCAGCACCGTCGCGACGCCGTTTTCCAAGGTCCCGTACGAGCCTGGCCCGCTCTGGCAAGGATCTCGCCCAGCCCTGTTTGAGGAGACCGATGCGGCGGCGCAGCTCGGCGTCCTGCTGGCGGAACCGCTGCGTTTCCTGAGCATTCCCTGGACCACCATCATCCACGATCCCGCCCTGCTCCCCAGCGCCGTGGGCGTGCTTGGTTGGTTGAGCGTGGTGCTGCCCGGGGTGCTTTACACCTTGTGGTACACGGCCGTGCCCGCGGCGCTGCTCTGCGACCTCCTGGCCCGGCGAACCGGAACGAGGCAAGGGAGCCTGGTAGATCTGGGCCTTGGCCTCGCGGCTGCCGCGGCGTGCGTGCTGGGCATCTACCTGTCGCAGTACTTGTCCTGGACCCTGGTGGGCAATCCGACCGTGCAAGGGCCGTCGGGCCGCTAC
>CAXTUQ010000212.1:0-9094 GCA_964247405.1 uncultured Acetobacteraceae bacterium | reverse complement strand
GGGTCCGGGTCAGCCTGATCGACGCCGCTAACCCAAGCGTGCTCGTCGCCGCCGCCGCCGTCGGCATGGCCGGCACCGAGGCGCCGGCCGTGATCGAGCGTGACCGCGGCCTGATGGAACGGCTCGAGATGCTGCGGAGGACGGCGGCGGTGCGGATGGGCCTGGCGCCGGACCTGGAGGCCGCCGCCCGCGTCGTGAGCATCCCCAAGGTCGGCATCCTGTCGGCGCCCGTGGACACGGCCTTGCTGTCCGGCGCGACGCTGGCAGCCGACGCGGTGGACATCGTGGCGCGCATGATCTCGGTCGGTCAGCCGCACCGGGCGGTGCCGCTGACCGGCGCGCTCTGCCTTGCCGTGGCCTGCCGGGTGCCCGGGAGCGTCGCGCACGCGCTCGTGCGTCGAGGCAACCTGGCCGACCCCGTGCGGATCGGCCATCCGTCCGGCTCCATCCTGGTCGCGGCCGAGGTGGTGCCCGACGGCGACGGCTTTCGCGTGCCGTTCGCAACCGTGTTCCGCACGGCGCGGCTGCTGTTCCGGGGGGAGGTGTTCTATGCCGCGCCCTGATAGGGAACGTGAGGGGGTGGGCGTGGGCCGGATCGACCCGCTCCGGGATTAAACCGATGCGCGGCGGTCCTCCATGCCGTCCACGGCGTGGTCCGCCATCCCGTCCGCGGCTTGGTTGGGCATCCTGCAATTGGCAAGGGCCCAGACTGCCGCCTCCGTCCGGTTGCTGGCGCGGACTTTGCGCAGCAAGGCCTTGATATGAACCTTCACGGTCCCCTCGGTGATCTGCAGCTCGCGGGCGATCTCCTTGTTGGAGAGCGCCCGAACGAGGTATCCGAGAACCTGGTTCTCGCGCGTGGACAAAGCGCTTCGTTCCGGCAGGCCGGGCGGAGCAGCCGCTGGCCGTGTGAATGGCTGCGGCGCGGCGAACTTGGGTATGGCAGCCGCCAAAGGGGCCGGGACGGTGATCAGCCCAGGAGTCCGTTTCGGCTGCAGTTTGCCCGTTTCTGGCATCACGACATTTGGCACCGGGGATTGCAGGGAAGCCGGCGCCGCCTGCACGAGGGAGACGGGAAACAGCCGCTGCCCAAGCGCCACGAGTTCAAGCGAGCGCCGAAAGACCTTGCTTGAGATGTCACTCGACAGCAACGCGTCCACCCCCGCGTTCAAAGCGCGCCGCAGCAGGTCGGGCTCCTCGACCTCGGTGACAAGCACGAAACGCGGCCGGGGCGGCTCGGTCGGCAGATCGCGCAGGACGGCAAGCTGTGCTTCCATCTCCGCTTCCTTGGCATGGCCGAGAACGACGACGTCAGCCCGGGCCATGCCCGAACTGTTGCCAAACGCGTCTGCCAGCGTTCTGCCCGCCGCGACGACGTCGAACAGCGGCTTGCATAGAAGCTTTTCAAGTCCCTCACGAATAAGCTGCCGCGGGTCGATGATCACGGTACGGATCTGATTCATTTTCGCCTTCTTGAGTGCTTCAACCCTTTTGGGACCGAGCTGTGCGATTAACCCTTTGGTTACGCGTAATTTAACATGTACTATGCAATCCCACCAAACGACTCATCTCGGACGAACTTGCACCTTGCCTAGACAAGCCCATGCCGCGCCGAGACCTTACGCCAGGGAGCGTCAACGCCACGTCATTACCAGGTTAACTGGGATCACAGCGCACTGGATGCAGATCACCTCTTATTTATATTTTTAGACATTCGAGCAGACACTTCAGACGTCGGCATCAAGCGGAATGTCTAAATAATCTGCACATATCTGAGAAAAAAGCAACATCTTGCACGCTTGTGACAAGCTCCTGAATTTGTTGCAAAGAAAGCCCGCGGCTTGCGTCACGCTAGAGGACGCTGTTGCGTACGTTCCTGAACAGCGTCTGATGCACGGGGCCATTCGTTTCACGCAAGCACCGATATCAGACAACACCCCCGTCATGGAACCCTGGATCAAGGCAGGGTTGGCCCACAAGGAACGCGACCCGGCCTCGGTGCGAGCAGCCCGCGCCATCATCCTTGGCGTGGCTGCAGACCCGGCGGCTGGCCGCCAAACTTCGTCCATCCAGGCAGGGACGCCGACAGGTTGACATCGCGCCATTTGGGATGCCGCGGCGGTTGCAGGAACGCCTCGAACTTCAAAGACAAGGCTTTGGAAAAGCGCACCAGGCGCTCACGGCGTTCCGGGACCGTGTGGTTGTATGCCGCCAGGACAGCCCCGATCGCCACGGTCTCGACCGTTTGGCCCGCAGGCACCAGGGCCGGGTAGTCGGCCGGGGTGAACTGCGACGGAAGGTAGGTCTGCAAAAGCGGCTCGGACAGCGGAACCGGGAGGAGGTGGATGCCCGGCGGCAGCGGGGTGGTGAACCGGGCCGGCTTGCCGGTCACCCGCACCATGGCGGCGATGTCTCCCCGCCGCAGCTTCTCCGTCGCATCGACGGTCGCATCGAAGACGGGCTGGATCGCGATCCCCAGGCGGGAAAACAGCAAGGTGGATGTCATGGCCGTACCGGAGCCGCGGTTGTCCATGCTGACCAGCTTTCCCGCCAAGTCGGAAAGCTGCTGTATGTCCGGCTGGGCAAAGACGTGCACCTCCTCGTCATACAGCTTGGTGATGTATTGAACCTGTTGCTGAACCCCCGGGAACGTCCGCTGCTGCGCCGCGGCGGCAAGCACGTCCGACTGGACGATCGCGATGTCCACGCCCCGCAGGTAAAGCAGGTCGGACAGGTTCTGGTATGATCCTTTTCCGAGGATCGGCAGGATACGAAGGTCATCAACGCCATCGAGCACGGCGGCGATGTCGGCGGCGAAGCGGGTGTAGGTCCCGTCCAGCCCTCCGGAGATGATGCCGACGGCGCCGGCATTCGCCCGGGCAACCGCGCTGGCGCTCGGCTGCGCGCGTGCCGGGCCGAGCATGGCAAGGGTGGCGGCGAAACCCGTCAAGGCGGTGCGGCGGTGCATGAAGCGTCTCCTTCGCTGGGCATCTTACGGGAGGCGGGCGAGAAGCTCCGCCGCGGCAGGGTCGCCGAGCGCGCGGGCGCGCCCGTACCAGTCTCGGGCCATCGCGGGATCGGCGAAGCGGCTGTTGACCCCAAGGGATGACAGGACATTGGGATCGAAGGTCTTTCCCACCGCAAGCGGGGCGGCGGAGGACGTCCGATGGACCGCGGCGGCTCGTTCATAGAACGATCGGGCCTGGGCGATGTTGCCCCGCAGCATGGCCGAGTCGCCCTGCCGCATGAGGCCCGCGAACATGGGCGGCCCGGCGGTGGCGTCCGGCGGCAGCACCAATGAGGGAAGAAGCGGGGATGTCGTGTTTTGGACGACGATGAGCCGCGGGTCGCGATGCGCCGAAAGGAAGCCCTCGGAGACGCGAGCCGGGCTGGAATGGGCAGGCGCAATCCCCGCGCCGAGGGCGAGCACGAAGCAGCCGGACGCCAAGCACCTTTTGCCAGCCGCGGCACCCGGCAGCGGGGGGATTGCGAGGTGGCGCCTGTCGTCCGTCCCCATGTTTTCACTTCTGCGGCGTTGGCGTCGTCTGGATGCAGGCAGGCTGGGTTGCGCGCGGCCTGCCAAGCCGGCGAACGCGCTGAAGGATCATTGTCCATCCGGAAAGCCGTTCGGGCAAGTCCCGAGCCAAGCCATTCCGCAAGGACAACATCAAGGCCGTTGCGGCCGACCCCGGCGCTTCACAGCAGCGAGCCACTGCGCCGGCGAAGCAGCCGGTAAGCCAGCAGCAGCGGCGCCGCGGTGAACAGGATCAGGATCGAGGCCGCGGCCGCGGCCTCGCCCGGCGCCGTGCCTTCCAGCGATTGCAGCATCAGCACGGTCATCGTCGTCCAGCGGCTGCTGTACAGGACGATGGTCGAGCTCAGCTCGGCGGTCGCCGTGACCCACGCCAGCACGGCGCCGCCGGCCAGCCCCCCAAGCATCAGCGGCACGGTCAAGGTGAGAAAGGTCCTGATCGGCGACACTCCCAGGTTGATCGACGCTTCCTCCAGGTTCGGGTCGATCTGGTGGACGATGGCGCTGGCTGACTTGACGCAGAGCGGGAGCTTGCGGACGACATAGGCCACGACAAGGATCAGCCAGCCGCCGGTCAGCACGGGCCATCCGCTGTTGAACGCGATGACCAGGCCGATGCCAAGCACGGTGCCCGACACCGCGAACGGCAGGGTGGCGACGATGCCCAGCAGGGCGGACGCGCGGTTGCGCTGCCGGGCCAGCACGTAGCCGATCGGCGCGCCGAGCGCCGTCGCCGCCACCGCCGCCAAGCTGGCCAGCACCAGCGTGTTGGCCAGCGGCCGGTATGAGCCTTTCAGCAGGTTGCGGTAGTTGCCAAGCCCGGGTTGCCAGCTCAGCACCGGGCCTTGGAAGTGCTGGAACGAGATGACGGCGACCACGGCGAACGGCAGCAGCGACAGCAGGACCACCCCCCAGCAGAACGCCGCGGCGAGCAGCCGCCAGCGCCAGCTCACCGGGATCACCGGCGCAGCGCGGCGTGCGCTCGTCGTGAAACGCCGTGTCCCTTGGTAGGAGCGTTGCAGCAGCAGCGCCACGACCGTGCATCCTACCAGCAGCACGCTGAGAGCGGTGGCGGCGGCGGCGTTCGGGTCGGCTTCGCCGGCGAACAGCTTGAAGATGTCGAGCGCCAGGAAGGGCCGGTCCTCCGCCAGCACCGCCGGCACGCCGAAGTTCTCCAGCGCCTCGATGAAGACGAGCAGCGCCCCCGCCAGCACGGACGGGACCACGATGGGGAACAGCACGGTGCGGAACGCATGCCACCGCGACGCGCCGAGGTTGCGGGCTGCCTCCTCCATCGACACGTCAACCGCCCTGAACCCGGCCAGGGTTGGCAGCAGTACGTAGGGGTAAAGGGTCAGGGTGAACACGGCGACGATGCCGGCCATGCCGTAGATGGGCCGGGCCGCAATGCCTACGGAGCGCAGCGCGACGGTGACGACGCCGGCATGGCCGAACAAGAGGACCAAGGCATAGGCGCCGACAAAGGACGGCAGCACCAACGGCACCGACGCCAGCGTCAGCAGCAGCGCCTTGCCCGGCACCGCGAGCCGGGCCAGGCAGAATGCCAGCGGCACGCCGATGCAGGATGCCAGCACCATCGATATCGCTCCGGCCGCGAGGCTGTTGCCAAGGCTGCCGAGGTAGTAGCGGCTGGACAGGATCTGCGCGTAGGCCGCCAAGGTGAAGCCGCCCGCGTCGTCCTGCACGCTTGATCGCAGGACAAGCCACAAGGGATACAGCAGGAACAGTCCCAGGAAAGCGAAGGCCAGCAGGCTGATGCCGGCATGGAACCGCGCGGTGCTCCCCAGGCGCATCATGGGGCGCATCATGGGGCGGGATAGGCGACGATTTGCGCCGGGTCGTACGCAAGGCTCAGCGTGCCATCCGCCGCCGGCTGCGTCCTCGGCTCACCCAGGGTCATGACGCGGATGGGGGTGCCGTCCGGCAGTGCTGCGTGCAGGCGCAGGAGCGGTCCCAGGAACTCCCGCAGCCGGAGCCGGACGGTCAAGGCCGGGCTGCCGGCGTCGGGGCGGTCCACCAGGCGCATCGTCTCGGGCCGGATGGAGAGCAGGACCGCAGCACCCGGCGCGCCGGCCCGGCCAAGCACCTGGAACGCGACGCCTCCTGCCGCCACCGTGGTCGCCGCGCCGTCGAACCCGGTGACGACGCCGGGGATGATGTTGGTCGATCCCATGAACGCCGCGACGAACGCGGTTTGCGGCGTGCGATAGATCGCCTCGGGTGGCCCGACCTGCTCGACCCGGCCGTCGCGGAGGACGGCGATGCGGTCGGAAATGGCCAGCGCCTCCTCCTGGTCGTGCGTGACGTAGATGGCGGTCAGCCCAAGGGATTTCTGCAGGTGGCGGATTTCCACCCGCATATGCGTCCGAAGCTGCGCATCGAGGTTGGACAACGGTTCGTCGAACAGCAGCACGGCCGGCTTGATCACCAGGCTGCGCGCGATGGCGACCCTTTGCAGTTGGCCGCCGGACAGCTCGTGCGGCCAGCGGGCGCCGTGGTCCGGCAGTTGCACCAGCGCCAGCGCCTCCGCGACCCGGTCCCGGATGTCCTGCCGGCGCAGCTTGCGTGCCTGCAGGCCATAGGCGACGTTCTGCTCGACCGTGAGGTTGGGGAACACCGCGTAGCTTTGGAATACCATGCCGATGTTACGGCGATGCGCCGGAACCTGGTCGATCCGCTGGTTGCCGAACCAGATGCTGCCGCGCTCCACCTCACAGAACCCGGCGATCATCCGCAGCAGCGTCGTCTTGCCGCAGCCGGACGGCCCCAGCAAGGTGAAAAGCTCGCCCTCGGCGATGTTGGCAGAGATGCCGTCCACCGCCCGAACGCTTCCAAAAGTCCGGACGACGGCGTCGAGCCGGATCGCGGTCACAAATGGGTTCGCCTGGCCCGGCCCCGTGGGATCAACGCGTGTCCTGGATCAGCGTTTTCAGATGGGCCAGGGTTTCGCGGCGCGACGCCTCCCATTTCGCATCGTCATAGGGCAGGATCTTCAGCGCGGAAAGCGGCGGCATGTGGCCCGGCATGTTGGCCAGATTGATGTCCTGGCGCGCGGGCCGGCGAAAGGTGGTCCGCAGAAGCTGCTCTTGGATGTCCTTCTTGTTGATGAAATCGACGAAGGCCTTGGCCGCGTCCGGGTTAGGGCCGCCTTTGATGATGGCGACGCCCTCGGCGATCGCCACGGTTCCGTCTGACGGGTAAACCACCTGGACCGGCGCGTTGTTCTGCCGCCAAAGCAGGCCGGCATACTCAAGCGAAATGCCCAGCGGGTACTCGCCGCTGCCGTTGCCTTCAAAGACAAGGGTGGAGCGGTTCAGAACTTTGGTGTTGGCGAGCAGCTTGGCGAGCCTGGCCCAGGCCGGGTCCCCGCCGCCCCAAAGCGACAGGAGGAATGTTGCATTGACGTAGGAGGAGCCTGAGTTCGCCGGGTCAGTGTAGGCGATCTTCTCTTTCCATTTCGGGTCAAGCAGGTCGCTCCAACGTTTCGGCCCCTCGGCGGCCGGAATGGCCGTCGTGTTCTGGCTGATCGTCAGGACTTGAAGGTTGGTGCCGATCCAAAGGTTGTTGGGGTCTCGGTACTCGGCCGCGATCGCATTGCGTTCCTTTGCGGCATAGGGTTCGAAGAACTTGCTGTTTTCCTTAAGAAGCGATGAGCTCACTCCCCAGATGACGTCGGCTTGGGAGTGCGCTTGTTCAGAGGCGATGCGCTGGAACAGCACGCCTGACCCGGTTGATACCACGTCAACCGTGATGCCGGACGCCTTTGTGAAAGCGTCGGCGACCATGCTGTTCACTGTGTTGTCGTTGGCCGAGTACAGCACGAGGTGCTGTTCCGCCGCGGCGCTTCCGGTGGCGCCGAGCGCCGCAATGCCCCATGCAGCCAGTCCTAAGCAGGCAATCGTGGCTCGTGCCACGAATGCCTGCTTAGGAATCGTTGAAGGCGCATCATGTCTCCTGCTGCGCGTGGAGCAAAGCTCCGCTTTCTCCGAGGACACGCTTCGCAGGATGATGCTTAGCCGGCAGAGCCAAGATGCTACGTTTCCCATGCCGATCCCTTTCACGCCACCATACAGTTTCAGTCAGCCAGTGGCGAGGCGCGCGCTTGCTTGCCGCCACCCCAGCAGGCAGCGTGGCAGGGTTGAGTCAGCTGAGGCAGCAACCCCGTCGCACCGTGCCGGGCATGGTGGCCTTGTTCAACCCCCAACCGCCGCCATCCACCTGGCCTATGCCTGAGGTGGCCTCCCTGTTCGGACAGGTTGGCGGCGAAGACAAGCTGGTCCGTGGTTTTGATTATATGACCACGCGTGAACCTCAGCCAGTTTCAGGAGCTGGCAAGGCATGGTCGCGGTCCGCACGCCGGCCCGGCGCAGGCGCGGGATCATCGCGGCCCGGTTGTGTCGGCGGTTGAAGCGGTGCTCGAACTCGGCCAAGCAGCGCGGCACGTGCTTGGCTCTAACCGCACGGCAGGTGCCGGTGATCGCGGCCTTGACGTTGCCCAGCGCGGTGCTCACCCACTTGAAAGCAGGCAGGCAGGCAGGCACGCGCGCCGCGGCCGGACCTGATCCGGCCTTGACGGCTGGGTGGCCGCACCCGGCGTCGGCCACGCCGGCGAAGCATTGCAGTCCGTCGCTGACCACCGTGCAAACTCGTCGAAACGCGTAGCATTTGCGGCTGGGACCGGGGCGGAGCTTGGCGAAGCCGGAGATGGATGCGCCGCAGAAGCTTGCGACCCGGCCCAGCGTCAAGCGGACCGGCGGCCCAGCTCGATGCCGGAGATGCCTTGCCTGCCCTGGGTCCGTTGACGGGTCGCGCGGAACCAGGTGCGCAGCGGCAGCTTGGCCGCGGCGCAGGTCGTGCCGGCGATCGGCGAGGTTTGCCGGCGGCCTGCCGTGCATTGGAACAGGCCGCGGGTTCTCGCCAGGCTGTGCTCCCGGCCGCCGCAGGCCGGGCACCAGGCCCCGTCGGGCCAACGCAACCCGATCACCACCGCCCGGCATTGCCCCTCGGTGCCGTGTTGCCGATCAAGGGCGGGCTCGCTGAGCCCTTCCTGGAACTGCACGGCGTTGCGGGCCATCACTGTCCTTCGCTCAAATCCAACGTGTCCGCGCATCGTGCCAGCCCGAAAACGGCTGAGGAAAATGCGCAGTCAGGAATGAGAAAGGAAGGGCCACAAACAGATAAATAAATAATAATAACAGAAAGAAACTAGAAAAGTTCCAATCGAGGATAGTTGCGAATGTTCTGGCGTATGCGGCGCAGTAGGCAGGGCCTTGCAGGTGCTGCAGCAGGCGTGGCGACAGATCGACCGTGGTGCCAGCGGCTACGCATGAGATCTTGTGTCGGTTTGGCACGGGGTTCGTCGGCTATCCAGCCAGGAGCTTGAGCATGTAGGTGTCGTTCCAAGCGGCCTTTTTGCGCCGGGCACGCACGCTGGCTTTGGTTGTCTTGTTGTGGCCGACGATGTTGAGCACGATTTTGCGCAAGAGGGCTAGGGCCTGTCAGTCCTTGATGACTTTCCCATTTGCGGCGGCTGGTTGACCA
>CAXTUQ010000211.1:8810-9106 GCA_964247405.1 uncultured Acetobacteraceae bacterium | reverse complement strand
GCAGTGCGCGCGCTGCCACGGTGCGGAGGGACGCGGCGACGGCCCGGACGCCGGCGGCCTGCCCGTGCCGCCCGCCGACCTCACCGCGGCGCATTTGTGGGAGCATGCGGACGGCGAGCTGTTCTGGTGGCTGCTGCACGGAATGGAGGCGCCGGACGGCACGCAAGCCATGCCGGGCTTCGCGGGCGTGCTCGACGACCACGATGTCGCGGCGCTGCTTGCCTACACCGTGAGACTGTAGCCAAGGAGGCGCCCTGGCCGGGTCTCGACGAGACCGTCCGCGATGTCGCGGCCCG
>CAXTUQ010000211.1:0-8800 GCA_964247405.1 uncultured Acetobacteraceae bacterium | reverse complement strand
GTCCGTGCCCATAACGCCGGGGTTGCTCTGAAAGGCTCAGGCGCATGGCCGCAGCCGGTCGCACTCCCCGGCTTCAGCCTGGCCTGCCCGGGACGGGACTCCCTTACCGCCGATGACCTCCGGGGCCGCGTGCTGTTGGTCGTGGCCGAGCAGCCGGGCGTGCCGCTGCCCAAAGCCGCCGGCGCATCCCTGGTCGTGCTGACGCGGGAGGAGCCGGAAAGCCGCCCCGCTTGCACCTCGTCCGACTCGGCGGCCTGGGATGCCCTGGCCGTGGTCACGGGCCAATCCCCGGACAAGCTCGCCGGGTCCCGGGTGCTGGTGGACGGCAACGGGTGGATGCGCGCCTTCAAGGCCGGGCCGGATGCCGCGGCTTGGGATGACCCTGGCGCCTTTGCCGCAGCCGTCCAGGCCATCGCTGCCACGCCGATCACCGCCGCGAACGGGGAGGGGCACCACTACCACTGACCGCGAGGCGCCCGGCGGCTACTCCGCCCTGGCCGGGAACACCTGCACCCGCACCGGCGTCGGGTGGTAGCCGTTGCAGGGATTGCTGACCTGCGGGCAGTTGGAGATGACGCACAGCACGTCCATCGCCGCCGCCATCTCCACCGCCGAACCCGGCGCCGAAATCCCGTCCGCCACCACCAGGTCCCCGTTCTTTGCCACCGGCACGTTCATGAAGAAGTTCAGGTTGGGCATGATGTCGCGCTTGGTCATGCCGTGGCGCGACAGCTCCAAGCAGAAGTCGTCGCGGCACGCGTGCAGGAACCGGGCTTCATGGCCGAAGCGGACGCTGTTGCTTTCGCAGGAGCAGGCGCCCGCCGAGGTGTCGTGCCGCCCGCAGTCGCCGCGGTCACGGTCAGCATCACCCGGCCCTCGTTGGACATGATCCGGGTGCCCGTCGTGACATAGGCGCTTCCTTGGCAATGCAGGGTGTCCTGCGTGCTGCAGCGCTCGGCGTAGTCGATGCGCGGGCTTGCCGGGCCATGGTGCGGGGAGCCGTCGGGGGCGATCACAACGCGACCTCCGTGCCGGCGGCGCGCAGGGCCTCGTAGCGGGCGCGGTGCGCGTCGATGCCGGCCTGTTCTTTGGGCGATATGTCCATCATCGGGCCACCCTGGCGTGGTTGGAATGCAGCAGCACCGAAAGCTCCCGCCGCAGCGCGTTGAACTCGGGGGAGGACACGTCGCGCGGCCGGCTCAGTGCGATCGGCACGTCGCATACGATGCGGCCGGGGCCGGGCGACATCACCACGATGCGGTCCGCCAGGAAGATCGCCTCCTCGATGGCATGGGTGACGAACACGACGGTGAGGCCGGTGCTGGCCCATAGCGCCAGCAGCTCGTCCTGCAGCCGCTCCCGCGTCATGGCGTCCAGCGCGCCGAACGGCTCGTCCATCAGCACCACGCGGGCGTCGTTGGCCAGCACCCGGGCGATGGCGACCCGCTGCTTCATGCCGCCGGACAACTGGTGCGGGTAGGCGTCGGCAAAGGCGGACAGGCCGATCATGTCGAGGAACCGCTGGGTGGTGGCCGCGACCTCCGCCCGTCCCTTGCCGCGGCTTTCCGGGCCGAAGCCGATGTTGCGGCGCACCGTCAGCCAGGGGAACAGGCCGTAGTCCTGGAACACCATGCCGCGCTCCGGCCCGGGCCCTTCCACCCGTCGCCCGCGCACCTCCACCCGGCCCTCGCTCGCCGTTTCGAACCCGGCGATGATGCGCAGCAGCGTCGATTTGCCGCAGCCGGACGCGCCGATCAGGCACACGAACTCGCCCCCGGCGATGCTCAGCTGCGCGTCCTGCAACGCCACCACCTCGCCCCCCGGTCCGGCGAAGCGTTTGGTGACGGACTGCACCCGGATGGCGTCGGGCAGGGGCGTCATCCGTGCTGCGGACTCCAGCGCAGCACCCGCCGGCCGAGCCGCAATACCGCCTGGTCCGACAGGTAGCCCACGGCGCCGATGGTGACCATGCCGGCAATGACGATCTCGGTCCGCGACAACTGCCGCGCGTCCATGATCATGGCGCCCAGGCCCGTCTCCACCCCCGTCATCTCGCCCACCACGATGACCACCCAGGACAGCCCGAGGCCGAGCCGCAGCCCGGTGAAGATGCCGGGCAGCGACGCCGGCAGCACCACGCGGGTGAACATGGCGGCGGGCGTCGTGCCCAGCATCGCCGCCGCCTCGAACAGCCGCGGCTCCACGCTGCGCACGCCGAACACCGTGTTGATGAGGATCGGGTAGAAGGCGCCGAGCGCCACCAGGAAGAACGCCGAGCGCGGGCCGAGGCCGAACACGATCATGGACAGCGGCAGCCACGCCGTGACCGGCACCGGCCGCAGCACCTGCAGCACCGGGTCGAGCAACGCGCGCGCCAGCCAGACCCGGCCGATGGCGAGGCCGAGCGGCAGCGCCACTGCGGCGGCCAGCAGGAACGCGCCATACACGCGCGACGCGGAGGCGACCACGTGGGTCAGCAGCATCCCGCTGAATGCATCGTCGTTGATGCCGCCGAACGCCAGGTCCCACAGCGCCAGCCCGACCTCGCCCGGCGCTGGGATCAGTCGGTAGCCGCTGCCGCGGGTGGACGCCCACCAGCCCGCCAGCGCCAGCAACGGCAGCGCCAGGGCGAGCGGTGCTTGCAGCCGCAGGAGGCGGGGTGGCGTCACTATGCCGCCGCAACCTCGTCCGAGAAGCGCGGATCAAGGAAGGCGAAGTCGGGCAGGGCGCGGATCTGCTTCGCGTTCAGCATGTGCTCGGCGTAGGTCTTGCACTGCCCGACCATCTCCGGCGTCATGCGCCAGTTCAGCTCGACGTTCGGCAGCGAAACGGCGATGGCGTCCCGCTTCTGGCCGAGCTTCGCGACCACCATGGCGATCATCTCGTCCGGGTGGCTGGTGGCGAACTCGGCCGCCTTGCGCTGCAGGCCCACCATGGTCCGCACCAGCTCCGGACGCGCCGCCACGGTGTCCCGGTGGGTGGCGAGGATTTGGTTCAGGCTGCCCATCGGGGTGGAGTAAGGATACTCGACGATCTTGCCGATGCCGCTGCTGACGGACACGCCGGGCGCCGGCTCCGCGCCCACGTAGGCGTCCACGTCGCCGCGGGCCAGCGCCGTGTGCATCTCGCTGAAGCTGACGCGCACGGGGGTGATGTCATGGACCGACATGCCCTCCATCCGCAGCCGGTCCAGGATGAACACCTCCTGGGTGGAGCCGGGCCAGATTGCCACCCGGCGCCCGCGCAGGTCCTTCAGGCTGTTGATGCCGCCATCCTTCCGCGCCACCACGCCCATGCCCTTGTTGCAAACGGAGCCGACCACGGTCAGCGGCTCCCGCGCGGCTGCGCCCTGGATCGCGGCGGCGATGCCGAAGGTGCCAAAGTCGATGGACCGGGTGACGACCGCCGCCTTGCCGTCGGTCGGGCTTTCGAAGGCGATGACCTCGACTCTCATGCCTTCGGGCACGAAGCGTTCGTAGAAGTAGGGCGTGATGGCATGGATCAGCTTGAGGGTGCCCATGCGCACCACGGTGTCGGCACGGGCGATCCGGGACACGAACGGGGCGGACAGGCCGGTCGCCAGGGCGGCGCGGCGGGTCAGGGGCATGGCGGGGGTCCTTGGTGAGAGCGTGCGGTGGACGAAGCAAGATGGGTGCCAAGGAGGCCGCGGGACGGTGATGTCTCGGTTTGGGCTTTGGTTTCCGGCCCAACTCGGACATCCGGCTTACCCAGGGCGTATGACCGGAGCTGGCCGGAACCGGGGTGTCCACCTTGGACGAATGAACATTCTGAGCGAACGTTTTCTGAAGATGCTCTCGTGACGGCAGCAGCCTCTTGCGCCCAAGCCCGTGCAGTGGTCAGAAAGCGCCGAACCAACCTGGATCATTTACCATGAGCGACATCTCCACCCCCGGCCCAACCAAACCCGCGCGCCGCTTCGGCGCTCCCCGGCAGAAAGTTCCCCCATTCGCGCGCTACGAAGGCACCTCGGCCTGGCGGAAGGATCGGAGGCGCGTGCGTGAGTATGCCCGGTTTCGTGCTGCGGCGAAGGGAATCAGCCAAGACCCAGGAACGCCGAACGCTTGAGTTCGTCGCGGCAATCGCTTCTGTGGCCTGCGAGCAGATGGGCGATTGCCTCGGATGAGCCTACTTCTTGTTGGAGGCGGAATAGCGCGTTCCAAGCCGAGCAGACGAGAAGCTGCGCTTTGCTTGAGCTTACGATCGGCGTATTGCATCCCGTATGCTGTCTAGAAACAGGAAAATATCCGGATCAGGGCTGAGCGACGTCAGCAGCATCCGAATCTGGAATATGATCCAATTCGATCTTAACTTCTGCTGGAACAGCAACGTTAAGGAATGCCAGGGCTTTCCTCTGTTCTAAGCTAGCAGGAAAGTATTCGCAGGTTAGAATATCATACAATACTCTCTTTACAAGCTTGACCTGAGACGAATTGATTGCGTTAAAATCTTTGTCTTTGAATTTACTCGCAATAAAAAGGTGGATAGAATTTCGTAATTTGCGAAGATAATTTAAATCGGTGAACACACTGACAGGTAAAAGTTTGTTACGTTCAACATGCTTAGCCATGTGCGAGAAACTAAGCCTGTCGAGGTCGACGGGACCCTCTGCCTCAATTTGCATCAAAAATGAGACTACTTTTTGGTTAGGTAGATGTTTGATACCGGAATTTTCCCACCTATCGAGTTGCGTCTCCTTCTTCCGAGGTACTTTATCGGAGGTTAGGATACAATGATATAGAATGGCTTCTACGATTGAGCAGCCTACAATAATGAAAGTTTTTATGAGTTGTTTTTCTATAACATTGTGAAGATCTCTGGTATTAATCAGATTATCTAGGAATTCTAGATACTGAAGAGAATAGCAGATATTACTTGTGATGACATCAGGGTTCATACCATGCCGTTTTACACAAATACCCTGTTTTACAATGTCCCTATAATTGCAGATTAGAGTAGGACAAAATTCCTCAACCTCATTGTCTTTCTCGTTCAGATTTATTCGCACTTATCGTCCTCGTGTAGGAGCTTGACGTTCATATTATCTGGCATGCTGGCGAGAAACACACAACATCAAAGCTTCGAGGTCGAGAGCCGGTTCGTAACACCGTCTCTCAACGTTGCTTGATCGCAGATCTCTGATCCGCTTCGCGTGTGAAGACTTATAAGGAACTTTCCTCGGAGGCTGTATAATTTGCTTATCCAGAGCGCCCGCGTTTAGGCAGGAAGTGTATGTCTGGCAGCACCTGTTTTGGGCGCAGAGCGGCCGAAATCGCCGTCATGCCTCAGAACTAGCCCTCATCAGTCGCGGAAATCCAAACCGAGACACCTCTCGCAAACCCGCTTGCAGCCTAGATCGTCAGCATGCTTATAAATTAAGTATGGATCACCCTCACCCGGCAGCAGACACCATCGCAGAAGGCATCGGCGCCTCCATCCCCTGCGTAGAAGACGACCGCCACCTATGCGGCCAAGGCGAGTTCGTCGCCGACCTGCGCCTCCCAGGAATGCAGAACCTCGCCTTCGTGCGCAGCCCGCTGGCCCACGCGCGGGTCCGCGCCATCTGCAAGCCCGCGGGGGCGGAGAACCAGGTGTTCACCGCAGCCGACCTCGCCGGCGCGGGGCCAATAGTCGCCAACTCGGCCCTGCCGGGCTTCAAGCCCTCGGCGCAGCACGCGCTGGCGACGGACCGGGTGCACCATGTCGGCGAGGCCGTCGCCGTCTGCGTCGCCCCCACCCGCGCCGCGGCGGAGGACCTGGCCGAGCAGGTCGTGCTGGACCTGGAGGAACTGCCCGCGGTGTCCGACATGCTGGCCGGGCGCGAGCCGGGCGCGCCGCTGCTGCACCCGCACTGGGGCGACAACGTGTTCCTGGAAACCCGGGTGGACCTCGGCCCGGCCGACGCCCGCGACGCCGCGCCCATCACCGTCCGCCGCACGCTGCGCACTGCCCGGCAGCACATGGCGCCCATCGAAGGCCGCGGCCTGGTCGCGCACTGGGACCGGCGCATGGGCCAGCTTGTGCTGCACAGCAGCACCCAGATGCCCCACATCGTCCGCACCGGGCTGGCCGGGTGCCTCGGCTTGCAGGAGGAGGCCGTTCGCGTCGTGGCGCCCGACGTGGGCGGCGGCTTCGGCTACAAGGGCATCCTGCTGCCGGAGGAGGTGGTCGCCGGCTTCCTAGCCCGGCGCCTCGGCTACCCCGTCCGCTGGATCGAGGACCGGCGGGAAAGCCTGACCGGCAACGCCAACTGCCGGGAGCACCATTACGACCTCACCGCCTACGCCGACCGCACCGGGCGGCTGCTGGCGCTCGATTGGGAGGCGACGGTGGATGCCGGCGCGTACTCGATCTACCCGTTCTCCGCCTGCCTGGAAGCGGCGCAGATCGCCAGCATCCTGCCCGGCCCCTACGACTTCGGGGCGTTTCGCTGCGTCACTTGGTCGGTCGCGACCAACAAGCCGCCGATCCTGCCGTACCGCGGCGTCGCGCGATCGGGCGTTGCCTACGCGATGGAAACGCTGATGGACGCCATCGCGCACGAGGCCGGGCTGGAGCCGGACGCCGTGCGGCTGCGCAACCTGGTGCCGCCGGAGGCCATGCCGTTCGACAACATCACCGCCAAGCACTTCGACAGCGGCGACTATCCGGAGGCGCTGCGCCGCGCCGCCGCCGCTATCGGCCTGCCCGCGGTGCGCGCCGGCCAAGCGGCGGAAACCGGACCCGTGCGGACCGGGGTGGGCCTCGCGGTGTTCTGCGAGCAGGGGGCGCTCGGCACGTCGGTCTATGCCGGCTGGGGCTTCCCGATGGTGCCGGGCTGGGAACTAGCGGCGGCGCGCGTCACCCCCGACGGCGGGCTGGAATTGCGCGTCGGCGTGCAGTCGCACGGGCAAGGACTGGAAACCACGCTGGCGCAGGTCGCGCATGAGGTTTTGGGCATTCCCGTTGCCCGCATGCGCGTGGTGCACGGCGACACCGCGCTCACGCCCTATTCGACCGGCACCTGGGGGTCGCGCTGCATGGTGGTGGCGGGCGGCGCCGTGGCCGCCGCCTGCACCGCGCTGGCGGAGCGCATCGCCCGGATCGGCGCGCACTTGCTGCAAGTCGATCCCGCGGCGGTCGTGGTCGCGGGCGGCGAGGTGCGCGGGCCGCACGCCAGCGTCACCATCGAGGAGGTCGCGCGCACCTGGTATCGCCGCCCGCAGGATCTGCCGGATGATGTCGATCCCGGCGGGCTGGAACTGACCGCCGGCTACAAGGCGCTGCGCGACAGCGGCACCTTCAGCTACGCCGCCCATGCCTGCACCGTCCAAGTCGATACCGAGTCCGGCCAGGTCCGCATCCTCGACTACGCCATCTGCGAGGACGGCGGCGTGCTGGTGAACCCGATGATCGTCGATGGCCAGGTCGCCGGCGGCGTCGCCCAGGGCATCGGCACCGCGCTTCTGGAGGAAATGGCGTTCGACGCCGCCGGCCAGCCCGGCGCCGCGACGCTCGCCGACTACGCGCTGCCCGGCGCCTCCGAGGTGCCGGCGCTGCGGATCGAGCACATGCAGCCGCCCGCGCCCTACACCCGCTTCGGTCAGAAGGGCATCGGGGAAGGGGGCGCCATCGGCCCGCCGGCCGCCATCGCCAACGCTGTGAACGACGCGCTGCGCCCCTTGGGCGTCCGCATCGACCGCCTGCCGATCACGGCGCAGCGCGTGGTGGCGGCCGTGCTGGGGACGGCATGAAAGCCGCGGCATTCAACTGGACACGGCCCGCCGAACTGTCCGACGCCGTCCGGCTGCTTGGGGCGGAGGGTGCCTGCGCCATGGGCGGCGGACAGTCGCTGGGGCCGATGCTGAACCTGCGTGCCGCCCGGCCGTGGTGCCGCTGGCGGCGATCCCGGAGCTGCACGGGGCGGAGGACGCGGCGGACGCCCTCACTTTGGGCGCCGCGACCACCCACGCCGCCATCGCCGACGGGCGGACGCCGGACATCTCCATCGCCGGGCAGCCGGTGCTGGCGCGCATTGCCGAGGGTATCGCTTACCGCGCCGTCCGCACCCGCGGCACGCTGGGCGGCAGCCTGTGCCATGCCGACCCCGCGGCGGATTGGCTGGTCACGCTGACCACCCTGCGGGCCACGGTGCTGACCACGGAGCGCGCGGTGCCGCTGGACCGCTTCGTGGCCGGGCCGTTCCGCACGGTGCTGCGGCGGGCGAGGTGGTGCGCGCCGTCCGCATCCCGCGGCCCAGGCCGGATGCGCGCTGGGGCTACTGCAAGCTGTGCCGCAAGCCCGGGGAATTCGCGCACGCCATGGCCGCCTGCCTGCTGGACGCCGGGGGAGCGCGCGTCGTGATCGGCGCCCTGGGCGGCCCGCCGTTGGTGCTGGACGGTCCGGAAGGGGCGGAGGCGGCGCTCGGCTTTCTCGGCCCCGTGGACCGGCACCTGCAGCTCGCCGCCATGCGCCGCGCCCTGGCGATGGCCGGCGGATGACGGTCGTTTCGCTCCGGGTCAACGGGCGGCCCGTCGCGGCGGAAGTGGAGCCGCGGACCCACTTGGCGGACTTCTTGCGCGATCACCTGCTACTGACCGGCACGCACACGGGCTGCGAGCACGGCGTGTGCGGCGCCTGCACCGTGCTGATCGACGGGGCGCCGGCCCGCGCCTGCATCCACTTCGCCGCCGGGTGCGACGGGGCGGAGGTGCAGACGATCGAGGGATTGGCGGAGGACGCCGTCGCCGCCCGGCTGCGCGCCGCCTTCACCGCCGACCATGCCCTGCAATGCGGCTACTGC
>CAXTUQ010000210.1:0-9137 GCA_964247405.1 uncultured Acetobacteraceae bacterium | reverse complement strand
ACCTTGGACCGGCCGTGGCTGAAGCTCTGTCGCACGGACCCGGCGTCCACAGTCCGGCCAAGCTCCAGCCGGCCTGCCGGCCGCAAAGAAAGCCGGCCCTTGGCCGCGTCCTGATCGTTGGTGTCGCTCATGCATTCGCCCGTTCAATCAATCCGTCCTGCCCGACGATGCCGGACAGGCGGTGTGTCTCAATATTCAGCGCCTCGGCAAGCCGGCCATGCGCTATCACCACATGTACTACATGGTCACGACCAAAGACCGCGCCCAGGGTCGCACCGGACAGCGGCATTGCGACCGCCACGTCTTTTTTTCCGCTCAAGAAGCGCATCCGCTCGTCCTGGCTCCCATCCGATGCTTGGACAACCAGCCCGACCCGTCCCGCCAACAGCCACTCGCGCGCCTTCTGGAAGCCGCACACCGCCTGTCCCGCACGCCGAGCCAGGCCCAAAAGCTCGGTGATCCGCCGGGCCAGGCCGGACTGCACCAGCTCGGCCAAGTCGGTCGGCACGGTGACGGAGCCGCGCGCTGCCCGTGCAAATGCGCCGCGGGTTCGGGCAATTTCTAACACATCTCGGCGCGCGCTCAACCAAATTCCCCGGCCGGGCAGCTTTGCAAGCAGGTCGGGGATCACCACGCGGTCGGGCGAGACGACGAACCGGACCATCCGCCCGCGGTGGTCGCGCTCCCGCGTCACCGCGCAACGGCGCAGCGTCCCGGTTTCCGGCTCATCCTCTGATACGTTCTCTGGCGCGTTCTCTGGCGCGTTGTCTGGCTCGTCAGGCGTGGGACGCCTCCTCGCTGACCGTGTCCGCATCCTTGCCGAGCGCGCCCGCTTCCGCGTCCTCACCGTCGAACCAGTGGGCGCGGGCGGCCATGATGACCTCGTTGGCGGTGGCCTCATCCATCGCAGCAGCGCCGACGATCTCCACCAACTCGTCCGAGGCGAGGTCCGCCAGGTCATCCAGCGTCTTCACGCCCTTTTCGCCCAATGCGACCAGCATGGCCGGAGTCAGCACCTCGATGGAGGCGACGTCGTCAGTCACGCCGAGCGCCACGCGCTGTTCCGTCAGCTCGTCGTCGCGCCGGTTCAGGAAAGCCTGGCCGCGGCGGATCAACTCATCCGCCACGCTCTCGTCGAAGCCCTCGATGTCGGCCAGCTCTTCCGGCGCCACGTAGGCCAGTTCCTCGATGGTGTTGAAGCCTTCCGTGACCAGCAGGCCGGCGATCACGTCATCCACGTCCAGCGCTTCCACGAACAAGCCGGTGCGGCGGCGGTACTCCTCTTGCCGGCGCTCGCTTTCCTCGGCTTCCGTCAGGATGTCGATGTCCCACCGGGTGAGTTGGCTGGCAAGGCGCACGTTCTGGCCGCGGCGGCCGATGGCGAGCGAAAGCTGCTCGTCCGGCACCACCACCTCGACCCGGCCGGCCTCCTCGTCCATCACCACCTTCGTCACCTCGGCCGGCGCCAGGGCGTTCACCACGAAGGTCGCGTGCTGCGAGGACCACGGGATGATGTCGATCTTCTCGCCTTGCAGTTCCTGTACCACTGCCTGCACCCGGCTGCCGCGCATGCCGACGCAGGCGCCGACGGGATCGATGCTCTGGTCGCGGCTGATTACCGCCATCTTGGCGCGGCTGCCGGGGTCGCGGGCCACCGCCTTGATCTCGATGATCCCGTCGTAGATTTCCGGCACTTCCTGCGCGAATAGCTTGGCGAGGAACGCCGGGTGGGTGCGGGACAGGAAAATCTGCGGGCCGCGCGGCTCTTCCCGCACGTCGTAGATGTAGGCACGCACCCGGTCGCCGTTGCGGAAGCTTTCGCGCGGGATCAGCTCGTCGCGGCGCAGCAGCGCCTCCGCCCGGCCAAGCTCGACCATCATGTTGCCGTACTCGGTGCGCTTCACCACGCCGTTGATGATCTCGCCGACGCGGTCCTTGAACTCGTCGTACTGCTTCTTGCGCTCGTACTCGCGCACGCGCTGCACGATCACCTGCTTGGCGGTCTGTGCGGCAATGCGGCCGAAGTCGATGGGCGGCAGCGGGTCGATCAGGTGCTGGCCGAGCCGGATGTCCGGCTGGAACTTGCGGGCGATGTGGATCGGGATCTGGGTTTCCTCGTTCTCCACGGTCTCAACCGCCTCTGTCCAGCGGGACAGGCGCACGTCGCCGGTCTTCTTGTCGATGGTGGCGCGGATGTCCTTCTCGTGCCCGTACTTGGCGCGGCCGGCCTTTTGGATGGCCTGCTCCATCGCTTCGAGCACCTCGTCCCGGTCGATCATCTTTTCCCGCGCCACCGCGTCGGCCACCAGCAAAAGTTCGGGGCGGGAGACGGAGGTATCCATGGGTGCTCTCCTAATTCGCCAGTTGCGGGCCGGCCGTGTCGGGCCGGGTTGAATCATCGTCCACGTCGGGCCGCGCCGGAGCGGTGGCCGCGATCAGCGCGTCGGTCAGCAGCAGCTTGGCCCGACGCATGTCGGAAAACGGCAGCGTCACGTCGGTCCCGTCATCCAGACGCAGCCGGGCGTGCGTCTCATCCGCCCCCAGCACGATGCCGGTGAAGCGGCGGCGACCGTCCTGCGGCATCAGCATCTCGACCCGCGCCTGATGCCCGGCGAACCGGACCCAGTCCTTTACCCGGGTCAGCGGCCGGTCGATCCCGGCCGAGCTGACCTCCAGCGTCCAGGCGCCGGGGAGGGGGTCCTCCACGTCCAGCACGGCGCTGATGGCGCGGGTGATGCGCTCACAATCCTCGACGCTGATCTGTGAGCCGTCCGCCCGGTCCGCCATCACCTGGACGGTCGGGCGCTCCCGGCCGAGCACGGCGACCCGCACCAGATCATAGCCGAGATGGGACAGTTGCGGCGTGATGGTGCCGGCGATCTTGGCTTCCAGTCCGGAATGGTTCGGCTCGTCGCCGGCGGCGGGGCGCGTCATGGAGGGGTCCAGAAACAAAAAAGGCGGCCCGTTAAGGCCACCCCCGAAGTCCACGGAAGGTTTCTTCTGATAGGTTTGATAGATAGTCCAGTCCCATGCTTCACGCAAGTGGCATCAAACTGGTGCCGCGACGGAGCTGCGGACGAACGACCAGTAGAGCGGCGCGCGTCCGGCCCGCAGCGCCTTCATCTCATACCGCGTGGGCGGCCAACCGTCCGGGCGCGTGGCAGCGGGGGCGGCGGCCTCGAACCAGTGCTGCGCCGCCATGACCTCGCCGACCCAGGCCTGGTAGGTCGGATCATCGGACGCCACGCGCCAGATGCCGCCCGGCGCCAGCACACGCGCCAGCAGCGCGACCTGCGCCGGGTGGACGAAGCGGCGCTTGATGTGCCGCGCCTTGGGCCAGGGGTCCGGGAACATCAGGAAGGCGCGGCTCAGGCAGGCGTCCGGCAGCGCCCGCAGCAGCAGGCGCGCGTCCTGGTCCCAGACACGGAGATTGCCCGGCAGCGGCGCCGCCGCCTCCGCACCCTCCGGCACCAAACGGGACAGGAAGGAGCACAGGCCGTTCTCGAACACCTCACAGGCGATCAGGCCGGCGTGCGGGTAAGCATCGGCCAAGGCCTGCGCGTGCTCGCCGCCGCCGAAGCCGATCTCCAGCCACAACGCCTCCGGCCGAGGTGCGAAGGCGCCGAGCGGGTCCGCCGCCTGCGCGCCGGGGAAGCGCAGGCGGGGCAGGGTCACATCGAGCAGCAGTCGCTGGCGGGGACGCAGCGGGTGGCTGCGGCTCCGGCCATACAGCCGGTCGGCCGGCGGCTTGAGCGCCGCCGGCGCCCGCTCGTCCGGGTGCCTGCTCAGCGGTTGAAGGCGTTGCGGAGGGCCGGCACCAGGTCGGTCTTTTCCCAGGTGAAGGTGCCGAGGTCCTCGTCCGGCGTGCGGCCGAAATGGCCGTAGGCGGAGGTCACGGCGTAGATCGGCCGGTTCATGTGCAGGTGCTCGCGGATGCCGCGCGGGCTGAGGTTCATCAGCTCCCGCAACACGCGCTCCAGCTTCGCCTCCTCCACGTCCTTGCCGGTGTTGCCGAGATCGACATAGACCGAGAGCGGGTGCGACACGCCGATGGCGTAGCTGATCTGCAACGTGCATTTGTCCGCCAACCCGGCCGCGACGACGTTCTTCGCCAGGTAACGGCAGGCATAGGCGGCACTGCGGTCCACCTTGGTCGGGTCCTTGCCGCTGAACGCGCCGCCGCCGTGCGGGGACGCGCCGCCATACGTATCCACGATGATCTTGCGCCCGGTCAGCCCGGCGTCGCCGTCCGGCCCGCCGATGACGAAGTTGCCGGTCGGGTTCACGTAGAACTCGGAGTCCGGCGGCATCCAACCGGGCGGCAGGCTGCTTTCAACCAGCGGATAAATCATCTCCTTGATGCGCGCCTGGTCCATGCCCTCGTCGTGCTGGGTCGAGACGACGATGCTGGTGGCGCTCACTGGCCGGCCGTTCACGTAGCGCAGCGTGACCTGGCTTTTCGCGTCCGGCTGCAGCCCGGCGACGCTGGGATCGCCGTTCTTCCGCATCTCGCTCATCCGGCGCAGGATCAGGTGGGCGTAGTGGATCGGCGCCGGCATCAGCTCGGGCGTTTCGGTGCAGGCGTAGCCGAACATGATGCCCTGGTCGCCGGCGCCCTCGTCCTTGTTGCCCGCGCTATCGACGCCGACGGCGATGTCCGGGCTTTGGGCGTGCAGATGGCAATCGACGATGGCATTGCGCCAACTGAAGCCGCCCTGGTCATAGCCGATGTCATGGATCGCCAGCCGGGCGAGGTGGCACAGCAATTCGGGCGTGACCGTATGGGGGCCGCGGGTCTCGCCCGCGAGCACGACGCGGTTGGTCGTGACCAACGTCTCGCAGCCGACGCGGCTGTAGGGGTCGGCGGCCAGGAAGGCGTCCAGGACAGTGTCGCTGATGCGGTCGGCGACCTTGTCGGGGTGTCCCTCGGACACCGATTCGGACGTGAACAGGTACTCGCCCTTGTCGCGCATGGATTTCTCCTCTTGTCGCGTTGGCATGAAGCGGGAGCGGCGTCGCGTTGGACAGCCCGCCGCACCGGCCGGACGCCGGGGCGGGCCGGGTTTGGCGCAACGGCGTAAGGAGGTCAAGGCGGCGCAGGGATTGGGTGGGGTGACGCGGCGCGTCACCCCTGGGCCGCCAGTGCGGCTCGCGTCAGGCTTGGACGCCGCTTGCGAGCGGCGGCACTGCCTTTTTGGCCTTCCGAGCGGCCGCCCGATGTTTACAAGGCTTGTTTCGCCTGTTTGGATAGTTTGTCGTTTACTGTACGCTCGGATCGTCTGCCGGGTTGACGTACACGATTGCGAACGGGCCTTCGCCGTGCACCTGGATCACGGTGTCGCGGCTAGCCCATGCGTAGTGGTTCATGTTGGCCGGCATTGCCGCGAAGCCGCCGGGTTCGAGGGTCACAGCCTTGGTCCGGTCCAGTTTGTCGCCCATGCCGGCATGGAAACTGCCCGACAACACTGTCAGGTTCTCCGTGGTGGGATGGTGATGAGCGGGAATCTGATAATTGGCCGGCAACTTGAGGCGGATCACGTAAAGCCCGCTCTTGGAGGGATCGCCGGAGAGCACTGCAAGTTGCGCGCCTTTTGGCAACGTCGGAGGCGCCGGTCCCTACTTGGCGGCGGCAGGCCCGGCAAGCAGGTCGGCGTGGCCTTCTTGTCCGAAAACAGGAATCGTGCCGGTCAGCAACACGGCAAGCACCGCTAAACCTATACGCATGGACGACCTCCCTTATGGTCCGGCTTCGTTTTGGCGGCCGGAACTCAAGAGCAGGATACGCCGGTCCGGACGCTCGCGTTTGTAACGAGTGTGCGACTGTCCGTGGCGGCCTGCCGTTAAGGCGTCAGGCCTGGTGCGGCATCCCGAGAACATCAAGCATCGAGTACAGGCCCGGCGTCCGGCCCACCACCCAGCCCGCCGCCCGGACCGCGCCGGCCGCGAACACCCGGCGGTCAAAGGCGCGGTGCGTCAGCGCGATCTGCTCGGCGCCGGCGGCGAACAGCAGCGTGTGCTCGCCCACGACCTGGCCGCCGCGCAGCGCCGCGAAGCCGATGGCGCCGGTCGGGCGGGGGCCGGTGTGGCCATCGCGCCCGCTCACCATCAGGTCGTCGAGCTGCACGCCGCGGCCCCGTGCCACGGCCCGGCCCAGGCCGATGGCGGTGCCGGAGGGCGCATCCACCTTTTGCCGATGGTGCATCTCGACGATCTCCGCGTCGTACGTTTCGGCTGGCAGGGCGGCGGCGATCTGCTCGGCCAGAGCCAGCACCAGGTTCACGCCGGGCGAGAAGTTGGCGGCATAGACGATAGGGATGCTGGTTGCGGCCTCGGCCACCGCGGCCTCGTCGGCTGGTGACAGGCCGGAGGTGCCCAGCACCCAGGCGGTGCCCGCGTCCAGCAAGGCTGCGGCGTGCCCTTGCACCGTGGAAGCATGGGTGAAGTCGATCACCACGTCCGACTGTGCAGCAAGCGCGGCCAAGTCCGGCAGCACGGCGACATCTGGGGGAGGCGTCCGGTCCGATTTCGGCCGCAACGTGCCCCCGGCGACCGCATGCCCGGCAGAAACGACTTCCGCCGTCAGCAGCAGGCCCATCCGCCCGCCAAGCCCCGCCACTCCGATGCGCATTCTATGCTTCCCGATGTGTTGCGCCCAAGCACCCCGCGCACTCGGCACGCGGGGGGTATTCGACCAAGGCTTATGCAGCGTTCTTGAGCATCAAACCCTGATAGACCGCCGTTTCGAAATCGACGTAGCCGGCGACCGAAACAGGGTCGGCGAAGGGGAGGATCTGTGTCGCCCAGAACCCGCCGATGCCATTCTGGCGGTCGATCCAGTAGAACAGGTTCGCGAGGCCGGCCCAAGCGAGCGCGCCTGCGGGACGGCCGGTCGGCGCTTCAACGTCGTTCACCATGAACGACAAGGCCCAGGACTTGGGCTGTCCCGGGAAGAATTCCGCGTAGTTTGACAACGAGGGAATGACGCCGGGTAACCCCTTGATCTTCATCTCGCCCAGGCCGTTCTTTTCCGCCATGAGCACGGTGTCCCGCTTCAGCACGCGGCCGGCCTCGCCGGCGCCGTCGTTCAGCCACATGCGGATGAAGCGGCAGTAGTCGCCGACCGTCGAATAAAGGCCATGGCCTCCCATGTGGACCTCCGGCTCCTGCGGCAACTCGAAATCGTTGAGCGGCGTCAGGCTGCCGTCGGCCTCGCGTTGGTGGGTGCGCGCCAGGCGGGACCGCATGGACGGCGTCATGGTGAAGGCCGTGTCCGCCATGCCGAGCGGGGCGAAGATCCGCTCCTGCATGACCTCGCCCAGCCGCTTGCCGGTGACCCCCTCCACCACTTGGCCCGCCCAATCCATGTTGGAGCCGTACTCCCAGGCATCGCCGGGGTCGAACAGCAGCGGCGTGTTGAGCGCCGCCTTGGAGGCGGTGGCAACGCCCGGCTGGCCGTGCTCCTGCGTCAGGCGGAGGTAGTGCTCGTTGAAGATGTCATAGCCCAGCCCGGCGGTGTGCAGCAGCAGCATGCGGGTGGTGATGTCGCGCTTGGGCGCACGGAGCTTCGGCTGGCCGGCGGCGTCGAAGCCGTCCAGCACCTGCAGCTTGCCGATCTCGGGCGCATAGCTCTTGGCGGGCGCGTCAAGATCGACCTTGCCCTCCTCGGCCAATTGCAGGACGGCGGTGCCGGTGATCGCCTTGGTGGTGGACCAGATCGCGAAAACGCTGTCGGTCGCTATGTCTGCGTCCTGACCGAGCACGCGCTTGCCGGCGGCGCCCTCGTAGATGGTGCCGTTCCGGTCGGTGGCCATCGCCACCACGCCGGGAACCCGTTGGTTCTCGGACATGACCTGCTGCAGGATCGCGTCGCCCGACGCCTTGATATTGGTGCTCATAGCCGCCCTCCCTTTCTTGCTGCATGGCCGCTGCGCTGCCCAAAGCCTCGAAAAGGCGGCGCGGGGTGCAGTCAGGTTTTGTAGCCCTATCCTGGGAGACCGGGAAGCATGCGCGGTGTCCCGCCGGCCGCAGCCGCTCATGCTGCCGGAGGGTGCGATACAGCGCCGCGTCCTCGGAAGACCAAGACCTCCATGGGGACGGCGCCCGCGCGCGAAGCGCCCCCCTGGCGGCGCGGCGGACTGGCGGGCTACCGTGCTTGAAAGCTGCCGCCTCACCGTCCTGGAAACCTGGCCATGCTGGATTCGAGCAAACCCAAACTCACCAAAGTCGCCCTGTTCAGCAAAGAATACCCGCCGTACGTTTATGGCGGGGCGGGCGTGCACGTTGAGTATCTCAGCCTGGCGCTGGCCAAGCTCGTACAGGTGGAGATCCGCTGTTTCGGCGACCAAGCCGTGGACGAAGGCGCCCTTGTCGTCCGCGGCTACAAACAGTGGGAGGAAACCAAGCTTGGCAGCGACCCGCGCTTCACGGGCGCCGTTGACGCGTTCGCACGCTCCTTGGTCATGGCCAAGGATCGCCTCGATGCCCAGGTTGTGCATTGCCACACCTGGTACAGCGACATGGCTGGCGTCATTGCTTCTCAGCTCTGGGGCGTCCCCTATGTCCTGACCATCCACTCGCTGGAGCCTTTGCGCCCCTGGAAGGTCGAGCAGCTCGGCAACGCCTACCATCTCAGCGCCTGGATGGAGCGCACTGCCATCGAGCAGGCCGATGCCCTCATCGCCGTCTCGCGCGAGACCAAGGAGGACGTGCTGCGGCTGTTCAACGTCAGGCCCGAGCGGGTCCACATCATCCACAACGGCATCGACCCCCAAGAATACCGCCCCGCGCCCGGCACCGACGTGCTCACGAAGCATGGCATCGACCCGGACCGGCCCTTCCTGCTGTTCGTCGGGCGCATCACCCGGCAGAAGGGCATCATCCATCTCGTCAATGCCATTCCGCATATCGACCCGGCGCTGCAGATCGTGCTTTGCGCCGGCGCGCCCGACACGCCGGAGATCGGCCGTGAAATGGAGGAGGGCGTGGAAAAGGTCGCTGCCCAGCGGCCGGGCGTCATTTGGATCCAGGAGATGATCTCCCGCCCGGAGGTCATCCAGCTCTACACCAACGCCGCGATGTTCTGCTGCCCCTCCGTTTATGAGCCATTTGGAATCATCAACCTAGCGGCGATGGCCTGC
>CAXTUQ010000209.1:0-9225 GCA_964247405.1 uncultured Acetobacteraceae bacterium | reverse complement strand
GACGGAGTGGCAGCGGCTTGCCAAACGCATGCCCGACCTGCTTGGCGACCGCCGCCCGGTCGTGCAGCGGGCGGACCGCGACGGACGCGCGGTGTGGCGCCTGCGCACCGGCGGCTTCACCGACATCGCCGACGCGACCGCCTTCTGCGCCCGGGTGCGCGCCAAGGGCGGGGCGTGTTCCATCGCCGGCTCCTGACGGAAACCGGCATGAGGGCGACCATCGTCGGCATCGCCGGGCCGGTGCTCGACCCGGCGGAGGCCGCGTTGCTCCGCAGGCACCGGCCCGCCGGAGTCATCCTGTTCGCCCGCAACGTCAGCGATCCCGGGCAGCTCCTGGCGCTCACGGCGTCGCTGCGAAACGTGCTGCCGCCGCACGCGGTGCTCGCCATCGACCAGGAAGGCGGACGGGTCGCGCGGCTGCGTCCGCCGCACTGGCGCGCCCACCCCTCGGCCGCCCGGCTCGGCGCGGTGTTTGAGCGGGAGGAGGGCGCCGGCCTGCGCGCCGCCTGGCTGAGCGGGGCGCTGATCGGGCTGGACTGCGCGGGGGCCGGGCTGGACGTGGCGTGTGCCCCGACGCTCGACCTGCAGGTGTCCGGCGCGCATGAGGTGGTGGGTGACCGCGCGTATTCGCACGATCCGGACGCCGTAGCCCGGATGGGCCAGGCGGTGGCGGACGGGCTGCTGGCGGCGGGGGTGCAGCCGGTGGCGAAGCACGCGCCGGGGCATGGCCGGGCGACCGTCGATAGCCACCTGGACCTGCCGCGGGTGCGCGCGGACCAGGATCTGGCCGACGACCTGCGCCCGTTCATCGCCTGCGCCGGGCTGCCATGGATGATGACGGCGCACCTCCTATATGAAGGGCTTGACCCCGACTGGCCGGCCACGTTGTCGGCGGTCGTGATCCGGCAGGCCATCCGTGGCCGGATCGGCTTCGGAGGAGTTCTCGTGTCCGATGATCTCGCCATGAACGCCCTGTCCGGCACGCCGGGGGAGCGGGCTGCCCGGGCCGTTGCGGCCGGATGCGACATCGCCATGCATTGCAGCGGGGTCCTGCCGGACACCGCCGACGTGCTGGCGAGCGCTCCGGACCTTTCGGACGCGGCGCTGGCGCGGCTGGCGTCGGCACGGGGCATGGCCGACGCCGCCCGGCAAGCACTGGACGGCGACGCGCTGGCGGCTGAACGGGACGCGCTGCTGGCGGACGGGGCGGCGGCGTGACCGACTTGCTGCTGTCCATTGCCATCGCCGCCATCCCGGTGATCCTCGCGATCACCTTGCATGAGGCGGCGCATGGCTACGCCGCCCTCGCCCTCGGCGACGACACGGCGCGGAGCATGGGGCGGCTGTCGCTCAACCCGCTGCGGCACGTGGACCGGGTCGGCACGCTGCTGCTGCCGGGCTTCCTGCTGCTGAGCCAGTTGCTGACGATTGGGCGGGTGGTGTTCATGTTCGGCTGGGCCAAGCCGGTGCCGGTCTCCGCCTGGCGCTTCGCCAACCCCCGCCGCGGCATGGCGCTGGTGGCGGTGGCCGGCCCGCTCGCGAACTTCTTCCTCGCCTGGCTTGCCGCCTTGCTGACGCATGGGGTCGCGCTGCTGCCGGAAACCGCGGGCGACGTCGCGGACACGATGCTGCAAACCTTTATCCTCGCCAACCTGGTGCTCGGCCTGTTCAACCTCCTGCCGATCCCGCCGCTGGACGGGGGCCGCATCGTGGTGGGCATTCTGCCGGAGCGGCTTGCCTTCGCCTGGGCACGGCTGGAGCGGGCGGGCCTGGTGATCGTCCTGCTGCTGGTGTTCCTGCTGCCCCGGCTGCTGGCGGAGTTCGGCATCCGGTTCGACCCGGTGGGCCGCGCCTTGAACACGGGCCTGCCCTGGGCGTTCGACCTCGTGTATCGGCTGGCGTTCCATGATGCCTGACTCTGGGCTTGCCTCTGGGCCTGAGCTTGCCCGGCCGGATGCGGAGCCGGGGCCGCTGCTGCAGCTTGACGGGTTCGAGGGGCCGCTGGACCTGCTGCTCGACCTGGCCCGGCGGCAGAAGGTGGACCTGGCCCGCATCTCGATCCTGTCGCTCGTGGAGCAGTACCTGGCCGTCGTGGAGGGCGTGCGCCGCGTGCGGCTGGAGCTTGCGGCGGATTGGCTGGTGATGGCGGCGTGGCTGGCCTGGCTGAAATCCCGCTTGCTGCTGCCGCCGGACACGGACGAGGCGACGGAGGCCGGGTTGGCCGCCGATGTCCTCGCCAGCCGGCTGCGCGACCTGCAAGCGATCCGCGCCGGCGTGGCCTGGCTGTCGGCTCGGCCGCAGCTCGGCCATGACGTGTTCGCCCGCGGAATGCCGGAGCGCCTGCGGGAGTTCGACCGGTCCCGCCTGGCGGCCGACATGCCCGGCCTGATGCGCGGCTACCTGGCCGCGATGCGCCGGGCGGGGGCGCAGCAGCGGTATCGGCCGCGGCGCCTGACGCTGTGGAGCGTGCAGGACGCGCTGGCGCGGCTGGAGGCGCTGCTGGGCGGACGGCCTGGCTGGACCGCGCTGGAGCAGGCCTTGCCGCAAGCTGCCACTCCGTTGCAGCACCGTGCGGCGCTGGCCAGCGCCTTCCTGGCCGGGCTGGAGTTGGCGCGGGGCGGCCTGGCCGACATCCGGCAGGACCAGCAGTTCGGCCCCATCCTGCTGCGGGCCGGCACGTGACGGAGGGCGTGGACGCGGCGGCCCGCCTGGTCGAGGCGCTGGTGTTCGCCAGCGCCGAGCCGGTCAGCACCGCCGCCATCGCGCGCCTGCTGCCGCTGCCCGCGGAGGCGGAGGCGGTGCTGCGCGCCCTGCAATCGCACTATGCCGGCCGTGGCGTCGAGTTGGCGGAGATCGCCGGCGGCTGGCAGTTCCGCACCGCCGCGGACCTGGCGCCCCGCCTCACGCAAATCGTGCCGCAGCCCCGCCGCCTGCCGCGCGCCGCCATGGAAGCGCTGGCCGTCATCGCCTACCATCAGCCGGCCACGCGGGCGGATGTCGAGGCGGTCCGCGGCGCCAGCCTGGGGCAGGCAACCATCGACGCGCTGCTGGAGTCCGGGCTGATCGAGCCGAAAGGGCGCAAGGAAGCGCCGGGCCGCCCGACGCTTTGGGGCACGACGCCGGCGTTCCTGGCGCAGTTCGGCCTGCGCGGCATCGGCGACCTGCCCCAGCGAGACGACATGCTTCGCGAGGACATGCCGCGGGAGGAGGGCGGCCAAGCGGCGTCTGGCGCGCAGTGACGCGGGACGCCTGATGCGCGGTGACACGCGGTTCCCCATGTAACGGCCCCGTGCTACCAATGCGCCAAAGGGACGCAGCCTGCCATGTTCGACTTTGCCTGGTCTGAAATCGCCTTGATCGGTGTGGTCGCCCTCATCGCGATCGGACCGAAAGACATGCCCGTCGCCATCAAGGCCGTCGCCCAAATGGTCAAGAAGGCCCGGCGCATGGCGTCCGAGTTCCAGACCCACGTGGACGAGATGGTGCGCGAGGCGAACCTGCATGAGGTGCGCGACCATATCAACGACATCCGCAGCATGGACATCAAGGGCAAGATCCTGAATGCTGGGGACAACGACGGTTCGCTCCGCCGCACCATCAACGAGCGTCCATACAACGCGGCTCCCCCCCCCGTGACGCCCGTGGTCCCGGCGGACGCCCCGGCGGCGGCGCCCGAGCCGCCCGCCATTGCCGCGTCCGACCCGGCGCCCGTCGCTGTCCGCGCCGGCGAAGCGGTTCCGGCCGAGGCCAACGCGCCCGCCTATATCGACCCGCGCGGCGCCCCGCCTGCCTTGCCCGCCCAGCACGAGCCTGCGACCCACCCGACGCCGCACGCCTAAGCGCCGCCCAGGATAGCATCGTGGATACGCAGCAGATACCGGCCGACGACCCGATCAACGACAAGCCGATGCCGCTGCTCGATCACCTGATCGAGCTGCGCACCCGTCTGCTGTGGTCCATGGGCGCGTTCCTGATCTGCTTTGCCATTTGCTACTATTTCAGTCGGGGCATCTACTCCTTCCTGGCGCAGCCGCTGGCGGACATCCTGGTCACCAAGACCGGGCAGAACCGCCGGCTGATCTTCACGGCGCTGTATGAGGCGTTCTTCACTTACCTAAAGGTCGCCTTCTTCGGCGCGGCGTTCATCTCCTTTCCCGTCGTCGCGTCGCAAGTCTGGCTGTTCGTGGCGCCGGGCCTGTACCGCAGCGAGAAACGGGCGTTCCTGCCGTTCCTGATCGCGACGCCGGTGCTGTTCGTGGCCGGCGCCGCGCTCGCCTACTACTTCGTGTTCCCCGCTGCCTGGACGTTCTTCCTGAGCTTCGAATCGCCCGACGGCGGCGGCGGCCTGCCGGTGCAGTTGGAGGCAAAGGTCAGCGAATACCTCGGCCTCGTCATGCGGCTGATCTTTGCTTGCGGCTTGGCGTTCCAGTTGCCGGTGCTGCTGACGCTGCTGGCCAAAGTCGGCATCATCTCGTCGCGCGGGCTGAAGAAATACCGGCGCTACGCCTATGTCGGCATGTTCGTCGTGGCCGCCGTCATCACGCCGCCCGACGTGATCACCCAGACCGGCCTGGCGCTGCCGCTGATCGCGCTTTACGAGATCTCCATCCTCACCGCCGGTTGGGTCGAGACGAAGCCGGTCGATGTCTGATGCATGACATCCGCGCGCTCCGCGCCGATCCCGCCGCCTTCGACGCCGCCATGGCCCGGCGCGGCCTGCCGGCAATGGCGGACCGTTTGATGCAGGTCGATGCCGAGCGCCGGGCGGCGCTCGCGGCCGTGCAGGACAAGCAATCCCGGCGCAATACGCTCGCCAAGCAGATCGGCCAGAACCGCCGCGCCGGCACGGACACGGCGGCGATGGAGGCCGAGGCGACGGCGCTGCGGGACGAGATGGCGGCGCTGGAAGGGCGGGCCGACGCGCTTGACGGGGCGATCCGGGGCGAGCTGGAGTCGCTGCCTAACCTGCTCGACCCCGACGTGCCGGACGGCGCCGACGAGGCCGCCAACGTGATGGTCAAGCAGGTGGGCCACCCCCCCGAGTTCGACTTCACGCCGCTGGAGCATTTCCAGCTCGGCGAGGCGATGGGCCTCATGGAGTTCGAGCGGGCGGCGCGCATGTCCGGCAGCCGCTTCACCATCCTGCGCGGCGGGCTGGCCCGGCTGGAGCGTGCGCTCGGCCAGTTCATGCTCGACCTGCACACGGCGCGGCACGGCTACACCGAGACCCAGGTGCCGCTGCTGGTCAACGACGCCGCCGCCTACGGCACCGACAAGCTGCCGAAGTTCGCCGAGGACCTGTTCCGCACCACGGACGGACGGTGGCTGATCCCGACCGCCGAGGTGCCGCTCTCCAGCCTGGCGATGGACGAGATCGTGCCGGCAGACCGCCTGCCCATGCGGGTCACGGCCCTGTCGGAGTGTTTCCGCAGCGAGGCCGGCTCGGCCGGGCGCGACACCCGCGGGATGCTGCGCCAGCACCAATTCCGTAAGGTGGAGCTGGTCAGCATCACCCAGCCCGACGCCAGCGACGCCGAGCACGAGCGCATGACCGCCTGTGCCGAGGCGGTGCTGGAGGCGCTCGGCTTGCCCTATCGCCGGATGCTGCTTTGCGCCGGGGACACCGGGTTCGGCGCGGTGAAGACCTATGACCTGGAGGTTTGGCTGCCAGGGCAGGGAGCGTGGCGGGAGATCAGTTCCTGTTCCAACACCCGTGCCTTCCAGGCCCGGCGCATGAACGCCCGGTTCCGGGGCGCGGACGGCAAGGCGGCCGGGTTCGTGCACACGCTGAACGGGTCCGGCGTCGCGGTCGGGCGGGCGCTGATCGCCGTCATGGAGAACTACCAGCAGTCGGACGGCACGATCCGCGTGCCGCCGGCGCTGCTGCCCTACATGGCCGGGGTCGCGGTGCTACACGGTGCCTGACCAGGCGTCGGGCACCAGGGCATAGCCCTCCGCCAGCGTCCGCACATGCGAGAAGGCCGGGAAGTGCAGGTGCATTCCGGCTACCATCAAGCGGTCCTGCGCGGCCATGTCGAGCACGCGGAGGCGGCTCCGCGTGGCCTCGTCGGGGTCCGTGTCGAAGACCATGCCCACCTCCGGCCGGCGCAGTTGCACGTCCTGCACATGCAGCACGTCGCCCCAGATCAGCAATGCAGCGTCGCCGGAGGCCACGAGGTACCCCATGTGCCCCGGCGTATGGCCCGGCAGCGGGTGCGCCTGGATGCCCGGCGCCACGTCGGTGCCGCTGAACAGCCGCAGCCGCGAACGGTAAGGCGCCACCGCGGCTTGCGCCCCGGCAAAGGACGCCTTCCTGTCGTCGGGTGCGGCCGCGGCGTTCGCCTCGCTCAACCAGAAATCCGCCTCGCCCTGTGGGATGACAAGCTCGGCTTTCGGGAAGACCGCGGTGCCCGCCGGGCTGGCCAGGCCGCCCGTGTGGTCCGGGTGCATATGGGTCATCAGCACGGCGTCCACGTCGCCCGGCGTCACCCCGGCCGCTGCGAGGCCGGCCTGCAGGTGACCCGCCGTTGGCACCATCCCGTTGCCCGCGCCCGTGTCGATCAGGATCGTGGCCCCGTTGCCCTGGATCAGGAAGGCATTCACGCTCGGCCGCGGCATGGGCACATGGAACGCCTCTTGCAGCATCGCCGAGGCAGCGTCCGGCTCGATGCCGCGCAGCGCGCCGAGCGGCAGATTGAGGATCCCGTCATTGATGGCCGTCACCACGACGTCACCGACACGGCGGCGGTGAAAGCCGGAACCCTGCCTGATCTCGCTCATGCTGCATCCTCCTGCGGGCGGGCCACGCCGAGGCGGCCGGCCAGGTCCTCGATGAATTGCCAGGCGACCCGGCCGGACCGGGCGCCGCGCGTGACGGACCACTCAACGGCCTGAGCATGCAGCGCGTCGCGCCCGATGGGCAAGGCGAGCTGGTCGGCATACCCGTCCACCATGGCGAAGAACGCATCCTGGTCGCAGTTGTGGAAGCCGATCCACAGGCCGAAGCGGTCGGACAGCGAGACCTTCTCCTCGATGGCCTCGCCCGGGTTGATCGCCGTGGAGCGCTCGTTGTCGATCATGTCGCGCGGCATCAGGTGGCGGCGGTTGCTGGTGGCATAGAACAGCACGTTGGAGGGACGCCCCTCGATGCCGCCGTCCAGCACGGACTTCAGCGCCTTGTAGTCGGCGTCCTCCCGCTCGAACGACAGGTCGTCGCACAGGATCAGGCAGCGGCGCTTGCGCCCGCGCAGCAGGTTCAGCAGGCCGGGCAGGGTGCGGATGTCCTCCCGGTGGATTTCTATGAGCGCCAGGATGCCGGGCGTGTCCCGGTTGGCGGCGGCGTGCGCGGCCTTGACCAGCGACGACTTGCCCATGCCGCGGGCGCCCCACAGCATCGCGTTGTTGGCCGGCAGCCCGCGGGCGAAGCGCAGGGTGTTGTCGAGCACCTGCCGCTTCTGCCGCTCGATGCCTTGCAGGAGGCCGATATCCACCCGGGACACCCGCGGCACGGGGACTAGGTGCGCCGGCGACGGCTCCCAAACATAGGCGTCGGCGTCGAGGAGGTCCGGCGCGGGCGGCGGCGGGGGCGCCAAACGGTCCAGCGCGTCGGCAATGCGGGTCAGCAGGGCTGTGTCCAACGGAACTCCTTGAGATTATGGCTGGGGTGACGGCTTGACGGGGCGGGGTCTCAAACTATGGTCCCGGCGCAACCACGGCAACCCAGGATGACCATGCTGATCTCCCCCGCCTACGCCCAGGACGCCGCCGGATTGCTGGGCGGCGTGACCCAGTTCTTGCCGCTGGTGCTGATCTTCGGCGTGTTCTACTTCCTGCTGATCCGGCCGCAGCAGACGCGGGCCAAGGAAATGAAGGCGATGCTGGCGGCGCTCCGCCGGGGCGACCGCGTGGTGACGGCGGGCGGCATTCTCGGCACGGTGCAGCGGGTCAAGGAAGGCAGCGACGAGATCGAGGTCGATATCGCCCCGAACGTCCGCGTCACCGTGGTGCGCGACACCATCACCACGGTGCTGAAGCCGGTCGCCGCGAACGACGTGAAGTCTGGCTGAACACGCTCCCTCCCCCCCGCATAGGGAGGAGGGAACCCGGCTGTTCAGCCCATCTGGCTCGCGGCGAACTCGTAGTTGGCGATCTTGTCCAGCCAGTTGCTCACGTAGTCCGGGCGGCGGTTGCGGAAGTCCAGGTAGTAGCTGTGCTCCCACACGTCGCAGCCGAGCAGCGCTTTGCCCTCGCCGGTCGCCAGCGGGTTGGAGCCGTTCGGCGTCTTGGTGACCTTCAGCTTGCCATCGGTGCCCAGCACCAGCCAGGCCCAGCCGGAGCCGAACTGGCCGACCGCGGCGGTCTTGAACGCGTCCTTGAACGCTTGTACGCTGCCGAAGTCGCCCGTGATCTTGCTTTCCAGGTTGCCGGGGATGCTGCCGCCCTGCGGCGACATGTTCTGCCAGAACAGGATGTGGTTCCAATGCTGCCCGGCGTTGTTGAACACCGGCGCCATGTCGGCCTTGCCGTGGCTGGTCTGGATGATCTCCTCCAGCGATTTGCCGGCCAGCGCCGGGTTCTTCTCGACGAAGCCGTTCAGCGCCGTGACGTAGGCCTGGTGGTGCTTGTCGTGGTGCAGCTCCATCGTCTCCTGGCACATGCCGCGCTCGGCGAGGGCGCCGTGCGAGTAGGGGAGGGGGGGAAGTTCGAATGCCATGGGTCGGTCTCCATAGTGACGCGGCGCAGATTGGGACGCGGCGCAGAGTGGTCGCGACGCGCCAGGCCCGTCAAGGTTGCGCGATGTGACGGTTGGGGCCACGTCCGCCGTCATGCCGCCCCAACTGTCTCCATGTGCCGAGGTCGTCCGCCGCCACGACCCCGACCGTTTCCTCACCGCGCTGTTCGCGCCGCCTGCCCTGCGGGACACGCTGTTCGTGCTGTATGCCGCGAACCATGAGCTGGCGCGGGCGCGGGAGGCCGTCACCAACCCGATGGCAGCCCTGATCCGCCTGCAATGGTGGCGGGAAGTGGCGGAGGGCGCCCGGCGGCGTCATGAAATCGCCGGGCCGCTCGGAGAGGCGCTGGACGCTGGCCGGCTGGATCCGGCGGACCTGCTGGCGATGATCGACGGGCGGGAGGCGGAAACCGAGCCGATGGAGACGGAGGCCGCGTTCCGCGACTACCTGCAGGCCGCCGCGGGCGGCGTGGCGGTGGCGGCGGGACGCGCGC
>CAXTUQ010000208.1:0-9244 GCA_964247405.1 uncultured Acetobacteraceae bacterium | reverse complement strand
AGCCACGGCCAGCCGCGAGCGAGAATGCGGGCCCTGCGGGCGCGCATCTCGGCGAGGATGGCCGGATCGTCAACATTGGCAGCTTCTTCAGCGAACGCATTCCCTTCCCCGGTGCCAGCGCCTATGGCATGACCAAGCACGCCGTCGCTGGGATGACCAGGGGCTGGGCGCGCGACCTGGCCGGCCCGGAGGTGATGGCCCGCGCGCCGGGCTGGGCGGAGAACGCCGCCCGGATGGACGCGGCCTACGAGGCGCCGACCGAGGCCGACGCGGAATGGGCGGACGCGATCGCCTTTGGCACGCCCACACGCTTCGGCGCGGTGTCCTCGGAGCTGAAGGCGTATATCGACAGCCTCGGCGGGCTGTGGTTCCAGGGCAAGCTGGTGGGCAAGGCCGGGGCGGGCTTCACCTCGACCTCCAGCACGCATGGCGGCAACGAGAGCACGATCATCTCGCTCTACACGCCGATGGCGCATCTGGGCCTCATCATCGTGCCGCTCGGCTACGCGGACCCGGTGCTGTTCCGCGCCGGCACGCCGTATGGCGCGTCCGCCGTCTCGGGCCAGGCCAACAGCCCGCCCACGGCAGACGACTTGGAGGTCGCGCGCTTCCAAGGCCGCCGGGTCACGCAGGTTGCGGCGGCGCTGAAGGAAGCGCAAATCACCCGAACCAAGAACTGAAAGAGGCACTTCGATGGACCACACCATGACCGGCGTACGGATGTCCGGCGCTGAGGCCTTTATCGCTGAATGGGCGCCGCGTATGCTCAGCGTGCTGCGCATCGTGGCAGCGCTGCTGTTTCTGGAGCACGGCATGCAGAAGCTGTTCGGCTTCCCGCCGCCGAACCCGGCAACCGGCGGCATGCCCGCCCCGCTGTCGCTGATCTGGGACGCCGCGATCCTGGAGTTCGCCGGCGGGCTGCTGCTGCTGTTCGGCGTGTTCACCCGGCCGGTGGCCTTCGTGCTCTCGGGTGAGATGGCGTTTGCCTATTGGATAGCGCACGGGCCGCGCAACCCGTTCCCGGTGCTCAACGGCGGCGACGCGGCGATCCTGTTCTGCTTCGTGTTCCTCTACCTTTTCGCGGCGGGCGGCGGGGCGTGGAGCGTTGACCAGTATCTGCGGCAGCGCCGGACCAGCGACTACTACTGAGGCGCGGCGCCGGGCGTCAGCGTGGCGCCCGGCTGCGCCACTCCGGCAGTTCCCCGCCGAGCTGCGCCGTGATCGCGTCCGCCTTGCGGCGCACCAAGTCGCCCAGCAGCGGGATGCGCTCGTCCGGGATGCGCGCCATGGGGCCGGACAGCGACACGGCCGCGACCGGCTCCGCCCCCTCGTTGAAGATCACCGCAGCGACGCAGCGCATACCGACCGCGTGCTCCTCGTCGTCGGTGGCGTAGCCGCGTGTGCGGGCCTGCAGGAGGTCGCCGCGCAGCGCCGGGGTGGTGGTGATCGTCTTGACGGTGATGCGGGCCAGGCCGTGGCGGTGCAGCACCCGGGCCAGGCCGCCGTCCGGCATGGCCGAAAGCAGGGCCTTGCCGACGCCCGAGCAATGCAGCGGCACCCGCCCGCCCGGACGCGCGAAGGCCCGCATCATCTGCCGGCACTCGACCTGGGAAAGATAAACCGCCTCCGCCTGGTCTTCCACGGCGAGGTTCACCGTTTCCTCGCTTTCCTCCATCAGAGCGCGCATGTGCGGGCGGGCGGCGCCGACCAGGCTGCGGGTTTTCAGGAAGGCGTTGCCGGCGACGAAGGCCTGCACGCCCACGGACCAGAGCCGCCGCTCGGCGTCGAAGTGCACGTAGCGTTCCTGCTCCAACGTGGTGAGCAGGCGGTGCGCGGTGGAGGGTGACAGGCCGACCTGCTGCGCCACCTCGGTCAGCGTGACCCCCTCATGGGCGGCGGCGAGCCGGTTGACGATGGCGAGCGCGCGCACGAGCGACTGCACCTGGTCCGACCGTTCCGGCGCGGGGCGCGGGGCCGGGCGCGCCAGGCGGACCGGCTTGCTGGGCTGCACGGATGGGCGGGGTGCTCGCACGGCGTTCTCTCCTGATCGCCGTTTTGTAGCGCAATCGCCACGTTTGCGCAATGCAGCATAATATTGGTTTTGTTGGAGAATTTTCACGATTTTCCGCATCGCGGGAAGGTTTGCAAATTTGCTGGCTTATTTGGCCGGGCTTCGCGATGCTGGCTCCAACAACAGAGGAGCGGGAGCAGAAAATGGCCAAGATGAAAGCGATCGACGCCGCGGTGCGCGTGCTGGAGCGGGAAGGCATCAACACCGCCTTCGGCGTGCCCGGCGCCGCCATCAACCCGCTCTACGCCGCGCTCAAGGCGCGCGGCACCATCCGGCATATCCTGGCGCGGCACGTGGAGGGCGCGTCGCACATGGCGGACGGCTACACCCGCGCCAAGCCCGGCAACATCGGCGTCTGCATCGGCACCTCGGGACCCGCGGGCACCGACATGATCACCGGGCTGTACACCGCGCTGGCCGACAGCATCCCCATCCTGTGCATCACCGGCCAGGCGCCGCGCGCCAAGATGTATAAGGAAGATTTCCAGGCCGTCGATATCGAGACGATCAGCAAGGGCGTCACCAAGTGGTCGGTCTGCGTGCGGGAGCCGGCGCTGGTGCCCATGGTGTTCCAGCAGGCGTTCCACGTCATGCGCAACGGACGGCCCGGCCCGGTGCTGATCGACCTGCCCATCGACGTGCAGATGGCCGAGATCGAGTTTGACGACGACACCTACGAGCCGCTGCCGGTCCACAAGCCCGCCGCTTCCCGCCGCCAGGCGGAGCGCGCCATCGCCATGCTGAACGCGGCCGAGCGCCCGCTGCTGGTCGCCGGCGGCGGCATCATCAACGCCGATGCCTCCGACCTGCTGATAGCGTTCGCGGAGCTGACCGGCGTGCCGGTGATCCCGACCCTGATGGGCTGGGGCGCCATCCCGGACGACCACGCGCTGATGGCCGGCATGGTCGGCCTGCAGACCAGCCACCGCTACGGCAACGCGACGTTCCTGGAAAGCGACTTCGTGCTCGGCATCGGCAACCGTTGGGCCAACCGGCACACCGGATCGGTGGAGGTGTACACCAAGGGCCGTAAGTTCGTGCACGTCGATATCGAGCCGACGCAGATCGGCCGGGTGTTCGGCCCGGACTTCGGCATCGTGTCGGACGCCAAGGCGGCGCTCCTGATGTTCATCGAGGTGGCACGCGAGATGAAGGCCGCCGGCACCCTGCGCGACCGCACGGAGTGGGCCGGCGCCTGCGCCCACCGCAAGGCCAACATGCTGCGCAAGTCGCATTTCGACGCCGTGCCGCTGAAGCCGCAGCGCGTGTACGAGGAGATGAACCAGGTGTTCGGGCGCGACACCTGCTATGTCACCACCATCGGCCTGTCGCAGATCGCGGGGGCGCAGTTCCTCCGGGTGTACGAGCCGCGCAACTGGATCAACTGCGGCCAGGCTGGGCCGCTCGGCTGGACCCTGCCGGCGGCGCTCGGCGTGCGGGCGGCGGACCCGCACAAGCCCATCGTGGCGCTGTCGGGCGACTACGATTTCCAGTTCATGATCGAGGAGCTGGCGGTCGGCGCGCAGCACAAGCTGCCGTACCTGCACGTCGTGGTGAACAACTCCTACCTCGGGCTGATCCGCCAGGCGCAGCGCGGGTTCCAGATGGATTTCGAGGTCAGCCTGGCCTTCGACAACATCAACGTCGAGCCGGACGGCGACGCGCCGCGCGGCTATGGCGTGGACCACGTGGCGGTGGCGGAGGGCCTGGGCTGCAAGGCGATCCGGGTCAAAAGCCCGAACGAGTTCAGCGACGCCTTCGCACGCGCCCAGGCGCTGATGGCGGAGCACCAGGTGCCGGTCGTCCTGGAGTTCATCCTGGAGAAGGTCACGAACATCTCCATGGGTACGGAAGTGGACAGCGTGAACGAGTTCGAGGACATCCTGTGCCTTGACCCGTCGCTGTCGATCCGCAAAAGCCAGGACATGGGCGCCGAGCCGCCGAAAGTGCTCGAACCCGCTGCGCGCTGACCTGCTGGATAGGATGAGACAATGAGCAACATCGGCTTCATCGGCCTCGGCATCATGGGGCGGCCCATGGCGGGCCACCTCCTCGCCGGCGGGCATACCGTGTTCGCCTACAACCGCTCCCCGGTGAAGCAGGAGCTGCTGGACCAGGGCGCCCGCGCCTGCGGCAGCCCGGCGGAGGTGGCAAAGGCAGCGGACGTCATCATCACCATGGTGCCGGATACCCCGGACGTGGAGGCGGTGCTGTTCGGGGAGGGGGGCGTAGCCGGCGGCCTTTCGCCGGGCAAAACGGTGGTGGACATGAGCTCCATCTCGCCCATCGCCACCAAGGAGTTCGCTGAGCGCATCAACAAGCTCGGCTGCGACTACCTGGACGCCCCGGTGTCCGGCGGCGAGGTGGGCGCCAAGGCGGCCAGCCTCACCATCATGGTGGGCTGACCGGAGCAGGCCTTCGCCAAGGTCAAGCCGATCTTCGATTTGATGGGCAAGAACGTCACGCTGATCGGCGGCAACGGCGACGGGCAGACCACCAAGGTCGCCAACCAGATCATCGTGGCGCTGACCATCGAGGCGGTCGCCGAGGGCCTGCTGTTCGCCTCCAAGGCCGGCGCCGACCCGGCGCGCGTGCGTCAGGCGCTGATGGGAGGCCTCGCGACCTCGCGTATCCTGGAGGTGCACGGGGAGCGCATGATCAAGCGCAGCTTCGACCCGGGCTTCCGCATCGAGCTGCACCAGAAGGACCTGAACCTGGCGCTCGCCGGCGCCCGCGCGCTGGGCGTCAGCCTGCCGAACACCGCGGCCTGCCAGGAGCTGTTCAACGCCGCAGCGGCGGCGGGCGGCAAGGCCTGGGACCATTCCGGCATGGTGCGCGTGCTGGAACGGCTGGCCTGCCACGAGATCGGCGAGGCCCCGAAGCCGGACTGACCCGGCGGGGCCGGCGCTACTTCCTCCGCCGCGCCCAATCCACGGCGTTGCGGAGCGGGCGCGTTGCCCGCCAGGTGGTGGAGGCCTTGAGCGCCGCCACCTCCGCCCGCAGCGCCGCGATCTCCGCGTCGCGCGGGTCCGGGCCGGCCACCGCGACAGTCACTGGTGCGCTTCCTGGGGCGTCCGGCCCGGGCACACCGAACTCGGCCTGATACCACCCGGCGCCGCGCAGGGGCGTCAGCGCCTCGTGCGTCGCGAAGTGGCGCCGGTTATACCTTTGGCCGGGCCAGTTGTCGCCGAGCGGATCGAAGATCGGGCTGGCGGTGCGGCGGAAGAACGCCGTGGTCCGCGCGTCGCCCCGGTGCTCCCACATCTCGTCGTCGCGCAGGAACTCGTACAGGCGGTGGATCGTCGGGATGTGGATGTCGTCGATCACCAGCACGCCGCCGGGGCGGATGTGCGGGTAGATGAAGTAGTACTCCAGGTCCGGGAACGGGTAGGCGTGCGGCCCGTCGATCAACGCGAAATCGACGGGGTCGGAGAACTGCCACTTCGGCACCATCACCTGCGACGGGCCGACGACGAACTTCGTCGTCTCGGACCGCATAAAGGGGTGGGCCTGCGTGTTCTGCAGGCTGTTGCCGTGCGGCACGGTGAAGGCGGTATGCCGCTCGCTCAGGTTCGACAGCAGCAGCGTGCTCAGGCCGCAGCCGGTTTCCACGGACACGCGGGCGCGGACGGCCTGGTGCTCGTCGAAGATTTTCCAGAGCACTTCAGGGAATAGGGACCCGCTTTCGTGGAAGAAGGGGGAGACTTCGTCGATGATCTTTTTAGCGACGGCATGGCCCGGCACCGTGCCGTTCGGCTTGGCGCTCATCGGGCGGCGCTGACCGGCTTCGCTGCTGAGGCGCGGCTCGCCGATGGCTGGCGCCGGGTGAGGGGTCGATAGGCCGTCAAGTTCATCGCGCGGGCGCCTGTGTTCTGAGACCGGCATTCTAGGCCTCGGTTTTGCTGAAACGCAAAGCGCCGTCCTGGCGAGGTAACGTCAGCCGGCTGATCAATAAGCCAAACACGCGGCGCCCATGGCAATCGCAAGACAGGATGTGATCCGGCGCGCGGTCAGCTTCTCCTTGAGAAAAAATCGTCCAATGATGGCTGCGTAAACCACGCTGGTTTCGCGCAGCGCGGAAACCACGCCCATCGCATCGTACTGCATGGCCCAGATGACAATACCGTAGGCGAGGATGGAAACAATGCCGCCAGTGAGCGCCATCGCCGTCTGTGCCCTAGTGTATGCTGGTGGTTTTCCGCGCATCGCATAATAGATGAGGGGCATGGTGATGCTCCACAGCAAGAACATGCTGTTAGAGTAAGCAAGGCTGTTTCCGGAAAGCCGTACCCCGCTTCCATCGACGACGGTGTACGCCCCGATCAGAACGCCGGTGGTGAACGCAGCAGGAAGAAAGTCGGCCCAAACCGTCTTGCCTTGAAAGGCAAGCGAAACGATCCCGCCGGAAACCAGCGCGATGCCGATGGCGGCCACCACACCGATGGTCTCGTGCGCGAACGCCGCCGCGCCCAACGCGACGAGGACAGGCGAGGACCCGCGTGAAACGGGATACGTCTGTCCAAGATTGCCGGACCGGTAAGTTCGCACGAGGGACAGGTTGTAGCCGATATGGATGATTGCCGAGGCGATCACGTATGGCCAGCTCGCCGGGTTGGGCCATGGCACGAACACCGCTGTGACCGCCGTGGCGCAGGTGACCGCGATCATCATCAGCGTCATCGACCAGAGGCGGTCGCTGCCGCCACGAAGGACGGCGTTCCAACTGGCATGCAAAATCGCGGCGCACACCACGCAGGCGAGGACGAACGGGGTCACGCGACGCGCTCGAGACTGCCGGCGCTGCGGTTGGAGGTCCCGATGAGCGGGAAGTCGGCCTTGTGACTGACGACGATAAACAACAGCGACCACTCCCAGAGACCTGGAAAGTCAGCATATCTATTGCGAGAACGGCCCACAAACCATTAAACCTGCAACTATCGATTAGAAAAACTCATGCGAATGCCGCGTTCCCTCCCTCCCCTCAATGCCCTGCGCGCCTTCGAAGCCGCCGCGCGCCTCGGCAGCTTCAAGGCCGCCGCGGGCGAGCTGGGCGTGACGCATGGTGCAATCAGCCAGCATGTCCGTCTTCTTGAGGACTGGCTGCGTGCACCGCTGTTCGAGCGGCATAACCGGCGTGTCGTGCCGACTCCCGCGGCGCGCGCCTACCTTTCCGAAATCGGCCCCGCGTTTGATCGGGTCGCTTCCGCGACGGCGAGATATGGCGACGACGATGGCGCAGTGCTCCGGGTCAATGCCCCTGCGACGTTCGCCTTGCGTTGGCTGGTTCCAAGGCTGGCGAGGTTCCAGGACCAACACCCTGGCGTCAAAGTCAGGCTGGAAACTTCCAACGAGGGGTTGGAGGCTCTTCGGGAGTCCTATGACATCATCATCCGGGGCGGCCCGGATTCGTTCTATGGCTACTCGGTATGCCCCTTCTTGTCCGAGGAGCGGCTACCCGTCTGCAGTCCTGCCCTGCTCGACCGCCTGCCGCTTCGAACATTTCGCGATCTGAGGCGACACACGCTCCTGCACACCTTGAGTCTTCCCAGACTCTGGGACGACTGGCTTGCCAAGGCTGGTGTCACTGACCTCGAGCCGGACGCGGTGCTGATCCTTGATCACTTCTATCTCACGCTACAGGCAGCTCTCGACGGGATCGGCGTTGCGATGGGGCCTACGGCACTGGTGTCCGATGACCTAGCGCACAACCGCCTTGTCGCCCCTTTCCCCGGCCCGTTCCTGCCAGCCCGGAGCTACTGCACCTACGTGTCGGAGACGAAGGGGATGGACGAACTCGCTGCTGCGTTTCGTTCGTGGCTGAAGCGGGAGGGTAACATGCCGAGCGGCAAACGGGAAAAGCCGATGTCGCGTAAGTCTTGAAACGCGCGACACCCTGCCTTTGCCCACGAAGCCTTGCTCCGCCTTGGTTTTATTTGTCGCGTGTCTTCATCGCAGGCAGCAAGGTAAATGCGCCAACGCCATTTGACACTCAGGCATCTGCTTGCGGCCATAGCCATCGATGGCCCTCTTGGGTAAGGTGCCCCGCCCCTGGGTGCCGAGGTAGGTCGGAAACCGAAACCGAGACGCTATCCCTCTCTGGCAGGGCTTGACGCCGGGCGGCGGTACGGAACTGATCCGGCCTCACGCCGATGCGCCGCACGCGGCGGGCGCGAACGGGGGCGGCAGGTTTGGTGGCAGTGGAACAAGGCGTTTCTACGTGGCGGCAGGTGCTGGCCGAGAATTGGGAGGAGATGCGGGCACTCACCGATTGGATGGGCATCCCCGCCATGCACGGCCACGTCGCCGAGCTACATGCCGGGCACCCGCGCTCGGTCGGCGGCGATTGGGTGGATCACTCCCCGCACCGGCACCTCCGCCCATTGGCGGAGCGCCTCGCCGCCCGGGACGACGTGCCCGGCCGCCTTCTGTTCTCCTCCTTCCCGGTGCAGGAGGTGTCGCCGCTGGGCGGCACGCTGCTGCGCCCGCTGCTGGCCCGCTGGGCGAGGAATTTCCGAAGTGCCGGCGACCATTGCATCCTCAAGCTGCTGATGATGCTGGAGCGGGAGCTGATCCGGTCGGGCCGCCTGTCTTCGGGCAACCTTGACTTCGTGCTGGGCCGAAGCGGCCGGCTGAACGAGTAAACCAGGATTGAACCATGGGTGAGATATTCCACCGCGCCGCGCCGTCCACCACGCTGGCCTGGACGGGCGAGCGGCTGACGACGGAGACAGGGGGACAGGTCGAGATCGAGCACCTGCACCGCTACTTCTTCGCACGCAGCCTGTGCCGCGGCCTGGACGTGCTGGACGTGGCCTCGGGGGAGGGCTACGGCGCTGCCCTGCTGGCCCAGGTGGCGCGCAGCGTCGTCGGCGTGGAGGTCGCGGAGGACACGGTGGAGCACGCCCGGGCGGCCTACGGCGCGCCGGGCCTGACCTTCCTGCACGGCGACGCGCGGCGCATCCCCTGCGCGGACGGTAGCTTCGACGCCGTGGTGTCGTTCGAGACGCTGGAACATTTCTATGAGCATGACGAGTTCATGGCCGAGGTGCGCCGGGTGCTGCGCCCGGGCGGGCTGTTTATCATCAGCTCGCCCGAGCGGGACGTGTACTCCCCGGCGGGCGGCACGCCCAATCCCTACTATTTTAATGAGATGACGAACTCCGAGTTCTACAC
>CAXTUQ010000207.1:0-9278 GCA_964247405.1 uncultured Acetobacteraceae bacterium | reverse complement strand
TGGCGACGTCGTGGCCCTTGCGGTCGATCAGGTGCCCGACCGAGATCAGCGTCGGTCCTACCATGCCCAGGCTGTCCCGCAGCGCCGCCCTGTCCGCCGGCGGCTGGAACAGGTGCAGGTCAACCCCATGCAGGACCACCCGCATCCGGGCGGCTGGCACGCCGAGCCGGACCAACTCGTCCTTCAACGCCTGGCACACCACGGTCATCAACGGCGCCTGCCGCGCCGCCCAGAGCAGCGCGCGGCGCGGCAGGGCATAGGCCGGGATCTGGCTCACGTCGCTGCCGAACGCGGTGAGCAGCAGCGGCTTTCTCAAAATGCGGGCCAGTACTGCCGCGGCGACGCCGTCGGGGTACAGGTAATAGGCGTCAATCAGGTCGAAGTCGAAGCCGGCACGCCGGATGCGCCGCAGGTGGCGCAGCATGGCCGCGGCCAGGAGCCAGGGCGCGGCCGACATGCTGAGCTTCGGCAGCAAGGGATAACGGGGATACGTGACCGGCACTCCCCCGGCCCGCACGTCCGCGTCCGGCACGCGGGCGAACTGCGCGTAGCGGCCGAAACGTGGATGACCGGAAGGGAAATACGGCACCGGCGCCACGTGCCGGATCGACAGCGCCCCGGCGCGGGCCAGATGCACCAAACGATGCTCCAGGAAGATGCCGTGCCGCGGCTGCGCGACGTTGGGGAACAGGGTCGAGAACGACAGGATTTTCAGATCGGGCACAAAATCAGTTTGCTTGGAAACCGACCTCATTGCACGTCGTTTCGAGGGCAGCACTGCGCCCGCCCATCGCCTTGCGCCAATGCAGCGCGTCGAAGTTGCGGGTTTCGTGCACCCGGTTGGCCTGGGCGCTGACGCGGAATTCTGCCCACTCCAGATCTTCCGGCAGGTCGGGGTCGGGCACGTCGCAGAGGGTGGACTGCACCGGGTCCTGGTTGACCCAGGCCTGGCGCACCCGGTCCAGCAAGGCGTCCACCTGCTTAAGCGCGCCGGGCAGGTCCGGCTGCGGCTCGTAGGCGGCAGTCCAGGGATTCCAAACCTCGAAGTCGAAGCGCGCGGTGCCGTCTGCCGCGTCGTGCCGGGTGATGCGTAAGGCTGGCCGGCTCATTCTCAATCCTGCAACTGTTGGCCGTTATATCGACAGCCTGGCCGCCGCGCGCAACCGCAAACCGAGGCTTGCGGACCCGCGCCGGGCAGGACAGCATTGCACATGTCCCCGTCCCGTCCGCTTCGCATTGCCGTTATCGGCGCCGGCATGGCCGGCCTTTCCTGCGCCGGCGTGCTGCGTCGGGCGGGCGCCGCGGTCACGTTGTTCGACAAGTCGCGCCGCGTTGGCGGGCGGCTGGCGACGCGGCGGGTGGACGGCCTCCTGTTCGACCATGGCGCGCAATATGCGACGGCCCGCGACCCGGCCTTCATCGACGTGATGCAGGCGATGGCGGCGGCGGGGACTGCGGCGCCCTGGCCCGCGGCGGGCGGAAACCGATGGAGCGGCGTGCCCAGCATGTCAGCCTTGGCGAGACACATGGAGCAGGGGGGCGTCGGCACCCTGCACGCCGGGCGGCACGTCGCGTTCCTGCATAGAGACAGTCAAGGCGGGGACGGCCATGGCTGGCGCGTGCGGCATCGCGACGCAGCGGAAACGCGGCCCGGCCTGGTGTCCGACACGGACGGCGACGTGGCGGGGCCGTTCGACCGGGTCGCGGTCGCGCTGCCGGCGCCGCAAGCGGCCGGGCTGTTGCAGCCGCACGCCTTCGCTGCCGAGGCGGCGCGGGCCGGCATGGCGCCGTGCTGGGCCGCCATGCTGGCCTTCGACGAGGCGACAACCGCGCCCGACCTGCTGCGCCCGGACACCGGCCCGCTGCGCTGGATCAGCCGCGACAGCTCCCGGCCTGGCCGGGCCGCCACGCCGGAATGCTGGGTGGCGCACGCGACCCCCGAATGGTCCCGCGACCACCTGGAACAAACAGCCGAGGCCGTGCTGGCCCTCCTGCGCGCCGCGTTCGCCGCGGAAACCGGGATCGCGGCGGCACCGCGCTATGCGGCCGTGCACCGCTGGCGTTACGCCCTCGCCGAATCCCCGCTCGGGACGCCGGCGTTGTGGGACGCCGCCGCCGGTCTGGGGGTGTGCGGCGACTGGTGCCTGGGCGCGCGGGTGGAGGCCGCGTTCCTGTCTGGGCGGACGCTCGCGGACATGATGGCGGGCTGACGCCGCGTCACGACCTCAGCGCGAACACCAGCAGCGAGCGGCTGGTCACGTCGTACGGGTCGCCAATCGCAAAACTCTGCCGGTCGTCCCGCTCGGGCACGTTGGTGTCGAACGCCAACTCCCATGCCTTGCCGTTGGTGCACTCCGGCAGGGTGATCGTCACCAGGTCGTGATGGGCGTTCAGCACGATCAGCATGGTCGTATCGCTGCCGGGCGTGCGGATGCCGGTGGCCTGGGCGCGGCCGTCGATCAGCATGCCGAAGCACTTCATGCGGGGATCGTGCCAGTCGCGCTCCCCCATCTCCGCGCCGGACGCGTTGATCCAGGTCACGTCCTTCACGTCCAGCGCGTCGATCGGCGTGCCGGTGAAGAACCGGCCGCGGCGTAGGATCGGGTAGTCGTGCCGCAGCTTGGTCAGGCGCTGCACCAGCGCCACCTGGGTCTGCGCCCACGCCGGCAGCTTCCAATCGAGCCAACTGACCGCGTTGTCCTGGCAATAGGCGTTGTTGTTGCCGCCCTGGGTGCGGCCGAACTCGTCGCCTGCCAGGATCATCGGCGTGCCCTGGGACAGCAGCAGGGTGGCCAGCATGTTGCGCATGTGGCGCTGCCGGCGCTCGCGGATGTCGGGGTCGTCCGTGTCGCCCTCGACACCGTGGTTCCAGCTATGGTTGTTGTCGCTGCCGTCGCGCCCATCCTCGCCGTTGGCCTTGTTGTGCTTCGCGTTGTAGCTGACGGCGTCGCGCAGGGTGAAGCCGTCATGCGCGGTGATGAAGTTCACCGTGGACCACGGCTTGCGGCCCCGCTTGTTGAACAGGTCGGCCGAGGCCGACATGCGCGCGGCCATCGCGGGCACCATGCCCTCGTCGCCCTTCCAGAACCGCCGCACCTCGTCGCGGAACTTGTCGTTCCACTCCGCCCAGCCCGGCGGGAAGCCGCCGACCTGATAGCCGCCGGGGCCGCAGTCCCAGGGTTCCGCAATCAGCTTCACGCTGTTCAGCACCGGGTCCTGCCGGCAGGCGTGCAGAAAGCCGCTGCTCTCGTCGAAGCCGTGCGTCTCGCGCGCCAGGATGGTGGCGAGATCGAAGCGGAAGCCATCGACGTGCATTTCCTGCACCCAGTAGCGCAGGCTGTCCGTCACCATCTGCAGCACCCGGCTGTGCGACAGGTTCAGCGTGTTTCCGGTGCCGGTGTCGTTGATGTAGAAACGCGGCTCGTGCGGCGGCAGGCGATAGTATGAGGCGTTGTCGATGCCCTTGAACGACAGGGTCGGCCCGCGCTCGTTGCCCTCGGCGGTGTGGTTGTAAACGACGTCCAGGATCACCTCCAGCCCGGCGTCGTGCAGGTGGGCCACCATCTCCTTGAACTCGGCGTGGGCAAACGCCGGCTTGCTGGAATAGCGCGGGTCGGGCGCGAAGAAGCCGATGGAGTTGTAGCCCCAGTAGTTGGTCAGCCGCTTGCCGATCAGGTGGGTGTCATCGACGAAGGTATGGACGGGCAGCAGTTCGACGCTCGTGACGCCCAGCTTGGTGATCCAGTCCAGCACCGCCTTGTTCGCCATGCCGGAGAAGGTGCCGCGAAGCTCCTTCGGCACGGCCGGATGCCGCTTGGTGAAGCCGCGGACGTGGGCTTCGTAGAAAATTGTCTGCTCCCACGGCACGTTAGGCCGGCGGTCGCGCAACCAGGTGAAGGCCGGGTCGATGACCACGCATTTCGGCATGTGCGCGGCGCTGTCCCGCTTGTCGATGACCGTATCGTCGCCGGTCTCCATCCGGTAGCCGAACACCTCGGGTCCCCAGGCCAGTTGGCCGACATGGCCTTTGGCATAAGGATCGAGCAGCAGCTTCTTAGCATTGAAGCGGTGGCCGGCCTTGGGGTTCCAAGGGCCGTGCACGCGGTAGCCATAAACGGTGCCGGGCCGGGCGTCCGGCAGGTAGCCGTGCCAGACCTCGTCCGTGTATTCCGGAAGCTCAATGCGTTCCAGCTCGGTGCGGCCTTCCTGGTCGAACAGGCACAACTCAACCTTGGTGGCGTTGGCCGAGAACAGGGCGAAGTTGACCCCCACGCCGTCCCACGTGGCGCCGAGCGGATGTGGAAGCCCTTCGGCGACCCTGGACGCCCGAGCGATTTCGAACAAATGGCAATCCCTTCGCTGCCCAAACGGCAGGGCTGGCGATCTTCGGCCGCGCATCACCCTTCGGGAGAATGTAACGTCGCAACGACCCGCTGCAACGCCGCATGCAGCTCCGCAGCGGGCGCCGCGCCATACCGGGCCTCGAACCCGGCCTGCGCCGCGCTCCAGGCGGGACATGCCGCTTCAACAAGCGCCACGCCGCGCGGGGTGATGGACAACAAGCGGGTCCGGCCATCCGCCGGGTCGGCGGCGGCGCAGAGCAGGCCGTCCCGCTCCAAGGGGCGGATGTTGCGGCCGAGCGTCGTGCGGTCCATCGCCAGCTCCGCCGCCAGGGCCTGGATGCCGCGCGGCCCATCCTGGCGGAGGCGGGCCAGGATGCCGAACTGCGAAACGCGCAGGCCAAGCGGCGCCAAGGCCGCGTCGTAGAACGCCGAAGCCCGGCGCGCCGCCTGTCGCAGCGCCTGGCAATGGCAGGCGCCCGTTGGGGGGCCGGCGACGGTCATGGCATCCAAGCTGGACAACGCGCGTTCATCCATTAGAATTAGGTGCATATGCGCCTTCTGTCCACGGCGCGGACGGGCAAGGATGCGCTTCAAGGAGAACGGACGTGGACGATCCGATGTATTACGAGGACCTGTCTGTGGGCCAAACCTTCCTGTCCCGCGCCGAGGCCATCGGCCGCGACCGCATCGTGGCCTTCGCCCAGGAGTTCGACCCGCAGCCGCAGCACCTGGATGAAGACGCGGCGCGCGGCAGCATCTTCGGCGAACTGGTCGCCAGCGGCTGGCACACCGCGGCGCTCACCATGCGGCTGCAGCTTGACGCCGTCGCAGGCCGCTTCCCCGGCGGCAGCCTGGGCGCGCAGATCGACACGCTCGCCTGGCTCCGCCCCGTGCGGCCGGGCGACCTGCTGCGCGCCAAGACGGAGGTCTTGGAGATGCGGCCGTCGCGCTCCCGCCCCGACCGCGGGCTGGTGACGATGCGGACGACGACGCTGAACCAACGGGAAGAGCCGGTGCAGGTCATGACGGCTTCGGTGCTCGTGCCCAGGCGGCCGCAAGGCGGCGATAGTCAAGCCAAGGCCGGGCCGGTCAGCTAGCCAACTGGCCGCGTTCCCGCAGCCCGGTTTCCGCCAGGCTGGGCAGCAAGGCCAGCAGCAGCGACAGGTCACGCTCCGCCCGGCAGCATAGATAATGCTTGACCAACGGGGCGTCGTCCGGCCGCTCCGGCAAGGGCAGCCCATCGGGGCCGAGCGGCAGGGCGGTGAGGCCCAAATCGGCATAAACCTTCAGCAGTCCCGGCCCGGCCCGCCACACGGCGGGGTCGAGACCTTCCTGCTGCGCCAGGTCCCGCAGGTTCCAGATCGCCGACACGCGGTCCTGCACCGACCCGGCGGGATCGCCGAGGCCGAGCAGCACCCGGCCGATGCGGCGGAATGGGATGCCGGCACGCCCGGCCTCCCCCATCACGATCCCGTCCGCCTGCACCGGCGGCAAGGCGCCGAGTTCCGCGTAGCGGCGCCGCCCTTCCCCGGCCCACGGCACCCAGCCGACGCGGCCCGGCCGGATCAGCCGCCATAAGGCCGTCAGCGCCAGCACCACCGCGAGCGCCACCGAAAGGCGCAGGCTGTTGGGCAGGTCCGGCGACAGCACGACCTCGATCCAACTGCTTTCATTGACGGTCCGCATGGTCGGCTCGAACGCCGACAGCGCCAGCACGCAGACCACCAACGCGAACAGCGGCACCGCGGTGCCGGCCTGCAGCGGCCCCGACAGCAGCCGGGCGTGGCGGTAATACGCGTCGCGGAACGGCGCCACCAGCAAGGTCGCCAGCAGCAGCACGGCCGGGACCCACAGGTTGGTGCCCTGCGCCGCGGTGAAGCCGGCCGCGGCCAGCAGCAGCACGACCGTGGCGCCCCAGGCCAAAGTGACCCGCTGCGATAGCCCGACCGACAGCACCAGCAGCGCCGCGCCGATCAGCGACGGCACGAACTGCCCGGCATTGGCCGCAAGGTCGGCGTAGTCGGGGTCGATCCAGGAGAAGTCCGGCCGGTCGTCCAGCACGCCCAGCGCCAGCAGGAGCGCGCCGCACAGCGCCACGGCGCCCGAGGCGGCGCCGGCGGCAAAGCTCGGCTCGCTCCATCGCGCCAGCGCCTGCGTGCTGCGGCCGAAGGTGCCCGACTTGAACAGCGCGCCGCCGCGCAGCAGGATTTCGTTGCCAGCGAACAGCGTGCCGGCCAGGAACAGCGGGATGATGTAGTAGTACAGCCGGAACACCACGATGGCGCCCAGGATCTGCGGCGGCTGCAGGTAAGGCTCCAAGCCGAGCAGCATCGCGGTGTCGAACACGCCGAGCCCGCCGGGCACGTTGGCGGCCAGCCCCGCGGTGTAGCACGCCACGTAAACGCCGAGGAACCGCACATAGGTCAATCCCGGCACCTCGGGCAGCAGCTCGTAGAAGATCGCCGCCGTCACCGCCACATCGACGGTTGCGAGCGCCACCTGCACGATGGCCATGCGCCAGTCCGGCAGCGTGACCTCGGCGCCGAACAGCCGGATGGTGCCGACGAAGCGGGACAAGCAGACATAGGCCGCCACGATCAGCCAAAGCAGGGTGCCGACCGCATACATCCCCCACTTCGGCACATGCGTCCCGAAGAACGGGATGGCGTCCGGCTCCAGGAACAGGATCACCCCGCCCAGCACCAGCCCGCCCAGCCCGAACGTGAGGCTGCAGAACGCCACCACCTTGGCGATCTGGAACGGGGTGAGGCCCCAATGCGCGTAAAGCCGGTAGCGCACCGCCGCCCCGGACACTGCGGCGAACCCCAGGTTGTGCGACAGCGCGTAGGCGCAGAACGACGCGAAGGAGACCCGGCCGTAGCTGATCTTATGCCCGGCGTAGATGGTGGCGAGCCGGTCGTAGAAGGTCAGCACCCCATAGGACAGGACCGTCCAGCAGAACGAGACCAGCAGCGCGCGGTCGGGGATCGCCGACAGGGCCGTCTTGATGTCCGCGATCTTGAGATGGCGGAACTCCTTCCACACCACCCAGATCGCGCCGACCAGCAGCGCCACGCCCAACAGCGCCGGCAATTGCCGGACCGCCTTTTTCAGCAGGTTCATGCTCAGTTTGCGTCCGACGCTGGCAAAGCCGCTTGCAGGGCCGGCCTCGGCACGGCCGCGGATGCGGCGTCCCCCGTCGCGTCGAGCGACACGGCGCCTTTCGTCGCGTCCAAGCGATCGCGGATCAGCGCCACCGTCTCCGCCACCCCGTAGAGCGCCACGAAGCCGCCGAAGCGCGGCCCCTCGCTTTGGCCGAGCAGCACTTGGTACAAGCAGCCGAACCAAGCCTTCAGCTCCGGGAACGGATGCCGCTTGCCGACCTCGTATACCACGTCCTGGATCGCCTCCGCGGGCGTGCCGGGGTCGAGGGGGGCCAGCATGTCGGCCAGGTCCTCCAGCGCCGCGCGCTCAAGCGGCGTCGGGTCGCGGTACTGCTTCGCCGGGCGGACGAAGTCGCGGTAGTAGGCGATGGCGTAGCCGACCAGGCCGTCGAAGAACGGGCTCGCGCCCGGCGCCGCATCCGGGCTGTAGCGGCGCAGGAAGCCCCACAGCATATCCGGCGTGTCGGCGTTCACCACGCTCGCCAGGTTGAGCAGCATGCCGAACGGGACCGGGCTGGCGGCACCGCGATTGCTGCCGCCCCCATTTCTGCCACCTGTGATGTGCCAAGCTGGGTTGACGTAACGGGCGGCCATGTCCTGCTCCGGCAGTTTGGCGGCATGGGCCAGGTACTCGTCCACCGTGCGCGGGATGATGTCGAAGAACAGCCGCTTGGCGCGCTGCGGCGAGTTGTACATGAACTGCGCCAGGCTTTCCGGCGGGGCGTAGCGCAGCCATTGCTCGACCGACAGGCCGTTGCCCTTGCTCTTGCTGATTTTCTGCGCGTGCTCGTCGAGGAACAGCTCGTAGGTGAAGCCGACCGGGGGCGGGCTGCCCAGCACGCTGCACACCCGGCCGGACAGGCGGACACTGTCGATCAGGTCCTTGCCGGACATCTCGTAATCGACACCCAGGGCGAACCAGCGCATGGCCCAGTCGGCCTTCCATTGCAGCTTGCAGGCGCCGCCCGTGACCAGGGTTTCAAACCGCTCGCCGCTGTCCGGGTCCTGCCAGGACACGGTGCCGCCCGCCGCGTTCACCTCGTCGATTCGCACCTGCATGACCCGGCCAGTGCGGGGATGGATCGGCAGGAACGGCGAGTAGGTCGCGCGGCGCTCCGGCCCGAGCGTCGGCAGGATGGTCGCCACGATCTCCGCATGACGTTCCGCCGTGCGCAGCAAGGCCGCGTCGAAACGGCCTTGGCGGTAGTAGTCGGTGCTGGACGCGAACTCGTACTGGAAGCCGAAGCCGTCCAGGAAGGCGCGGAGCCGGGCATTGTTGTGGGCGCCGAAGCTCTCGTGCGTGCCGAACGGGTCGGGCACCCGGGTCAAGGGCTGGCCCAGGAACTGCTCCAGCATCGCCCGGTTCGGCACGTTGTCCGGGACCTTGCGCAAGCCGTCCATGTCGTCGCTGAATGCCAGCAGGCGGGAAGGCCGACCGGTCAGCGCCTCGAAGGCGTTGCGCACCCAGGTGGTGCGCGCGACCTCCCCGAAGGTGCCTATATGCGGCAGGCCCGACGGCCCGTACCCCGTCGCGAACAGCGCCGTGTCCTTGCCGCTGGCGTCGAGGCGCCGGGCGAGCTTCGCCGCTTCCTCGAACGGCCAAGCCTTCGGGATCGGTTCGATGACGTCACGTCGGGTGTCTGGCATGGCTGCAAGCTAGAAATGGGGGGGTGCCGGGTCAATCGCGCCATGCAGTCTCATGAGGAGAATCTACGGAATTGAAGCGATTACCGGCGCCGGCATTGCCCCCACCCCTGCCGAGACCGTACAC
>CAXTUQ010000206.1:4515-9300 GCA_964247405.1 uncultured Acetobacteraceae bacterium | reverse complement strand
GGCGAGGGCGCCGGACGGGATTTCGTCGGCTTCCGCCGCGATGTCGTCGGGCGTGGCGCGGTCGGCCTCCAGCTTGGAGAACAGCAGGCCGCGGCCGGGCTGCATGCACAGCAGCCGGTCCAGCCCGCCGGTCAACGCGGCGCCGGCCAGCACGCGGTCGGCGAGCGCCGCCGTGGAGGCGACGGCCACCCGCGCGCCGCTGTCCCGCAGCAGGTGCGCGTGGTCCTCCGGCGTATTGGTCGCGTAGCCCGGCACCGGCACGGCGCGGATCGCCATCAGCGCGGTTTCCAGGATCGGCACCTCCGGCCGGCTTTCGCTAACGATCAGCACGCGGTCGCCGGCCGAAACGCCGGCGGCGCGCAGGCCCCGGGCGGTGGACGCGGCACGCCGGGCGAACTCGCCCCAGGACACGCCGTGCCACGCGCCGTCCCGCCAATGGCGCAGCATCGGGCGGCCGGGCCAGCCACGGGCGAGGCCGAACATCATGGCCGCGAGATTGGGCCACTCTGGATAAGCCCGGGCCGGGTAGGTCTTGGCCGGATGGCTCCTTGGGTGGGTGTCGTCCACGTTTGTTCCCCACGCTTGCCCTACGGGTGCACCGTCCCACCTAAGTGACGACGTATCAGCACGACGGGACGAGCACCAGATGGACCAGCCTGCAAGCCTTGCAACCACGGCGCACGACGCCGACCCGCTGCCATCCTGGGACCTGACCGACCTTTACCCCGCCCCCCACAGCCCCGAGCTGGTTGCCGATGCCGACCGCGCGGACGCGGCGGCGCAGGCATTCGAGACCGAGCACGCGGGCCATGTGGCGGCGCTGTCCGGCGCAGAACTGGCGGCGGCGCTCGCCGAGTATGAGCGGATCGAGGAAATCCTCGGTCGGCTGATGTCCTACGCCCAGCTCCAGTTCAGCACCGACAGCCTCGATCCGGGCATCGCCAAGTTCTACCAGTCCACCAACGAGCGGGTGACGGCCATCAGCTCGCACCTGCTGTTCCTGTCGCTTGAGCTGAACCGGATCGAGGAGGCGGACCTCGCGGCCAAGCTCTCTGACCCGGCGCTCGCGCGCTACGCGCCGTTCCTGCGCGACCTCCGGGTGTTCCGCCCGCACCAGCTCGACGACGACCTGGAGAAGCTGCTGCACGAGAAGGAGGTTACGGGCCGCAGCGCTTGGAGCCGGCTGTTCGATGAGACCATCGCGGCGCTGCGCGTCCCAGTGCGCGGGGAAAGCCTCACCGTCAGCGCGGCGCTCAACAAGCTGTCCGACCGCGACCGGGCCGTGCGGGCCGACGCGGCAGCCTCCATCGGCGAGGTGTTCGGGCGCAACGTGCGGCTGTTCTCGCTGGTCACGAACACGCTGGCGAAGGACAAGGAAATCATCGACACCTGGCGCCATTACCCGCGCCCCACCAGTTCGCGCAACCGCGCGAACATGGTGGAGGACGAGGTGGTGGACGCGCTCAGCACGGCGGTGTCGGCCGACTACGGCCGGCTGTCGCATCGCTACTACGCGCTGAAGGCGAAGTGGCTCGGCCTGGAGAAGCTGGAGCATTGGGACCGCAACGCGCCGCTGCCGGACGACAGCGACCGGCCGATTGCCTGGGGCGAGGCGCGGGACCGGGTGCTGTCGGCGTACAGCGGCTTCTCCAAGGAGTTGGGCGAGGTCGGGCAGCGCTTCTTCGACCGGCCCTGGATCGACGCCGTGCTGCGGGATGGCAAGGCGGGCGGCGCGTTCGCCCACCCGACCGTGCCCTCCGTGCATCCGTACCTGCTGGTGAACTACCACGGCAAAACGCGGGACGTGATGACGCTGGCGCATGAGTTGGGTCATGGCGTGCACCAGGTGCTGGCGGCGCAGAACGGCTACCTGATGTCCGGCACGCCGCTGACGCTGGCCGAAACCGCCAGCGTGTTCGGCGAGATGATGACCTTCCGCGCCCTGCTGGCCGCCGAGACCGACCCGAAGCGCCGCCGCATCATGCTGGCGAGCAAGGTCGAGGACATGCTCAACACGGTGGTGCGCCAGACTGCGTTCTACCAGTTCGAGACGCTGCTGCATGCTGAGCGCCGGTCGGGCGAGGTGATGCCGGAGCGGATCGGCGAGCTGTGGATGCAGGTGCAGACCGAGAGCCTGGGGCCAGCCTTCCACTTCACGCCGGAATACAGCGTGTACTGGGCCTACGTGCCGCACTTCATCCATTCGCCGTTCTACGTCTATGCCTACGCCTTCGGCGACTGCCTGGTGAACGCGCTGTACAGCGTGTTCCAGGGCGGGCATCCCGGGTTCGAGCAGAAGTACCTGGACATGTTGCGCGCCGGCGGGACCAAGCGGCACAAGGAGTTGCTGGCGCCGTTCGGCCTCGACGCCTCCGACCCGGCGTTCTGGCGTCGTGGCCTCGACATCATCAGCGGCTTCATCGACGAGTTGGAGGCCGCCTGATGCCCGACACGAACCGCCCGAACCTGTTCGGCGAGCTGAGACGGTTCGCCCGAACCTCCGGCGCCGTGGGCGGCATTGCCGCGCGGGTGGCCGGGGAAAAGGTGTTCGGCTTCAAGACCGACCGCGTGGCCCATGCCGAGGACCTGAAAAGCATCATCGGCGGCCTCAAGGGACCGCTGATGAAGGTCGCGCAGATCCTGTCAACGATCCCCGACGCGCTGCCGGACGAGTATGCGCAGGAACTGGCACAGCTGCAGGCCAACGCCCCGGCGATGGGCTGGTCCTTCGTGCGCCGCCGCATGGCCGGCGAGTTGGGGCCGGACTGGCAAGGCAAGTTCGCGAGCTTCGGCCAGGAAGCGGCGGCGGCGGCGAGCCTGGGCCAGGTGCACCGCGCGACGCTGCCGGACGGCACGGACGTGGCGTGCAAGCTGCAATACCCCGACATGCCGAGCACGGTGGACGCCGACTTGCGGCAGCTCCGGCTGGCGATGAACGTGTTCAAGCGGATCGACACGACCATCCAGGGCGACGACATCTACACCGAGATCGCCGAGCGCCTGCGGGAAGAGCTGGACTACCTGCGGGAGGCCGCGCAGATGCGGCTTTATGACCTGATGCTGCGCGACGAGCCGTTGGTCAGCGTGCCGAAGCCTATCGACGACTATACGACGCCGCGCCTGCTGACGATGACCTGGCTGCCGGGCAAGCCGATGCAGCAGCGGATCGACGAGGATCCGCCGTTGGAAGTGCGCAACCACATCGCAAAGGCCATGTTCCGCGCCTGGTACGTGCCGTTCTACCGTTACGGCGTGATTCACGGCGACCCGCATTTGGGCAACTACCAGATCCGCGCGGATGAGGGCCTCAACTTGCTGGACTTCGGCGCCATCCGGGTGTTCCCGCCCAAGTTCGTCCGCGGCGTCATCGACCTGTATGAGGCCATCCGCGACGGGGACGACGCGAAGGCGCAGTTCGCCTACGAGGGCTGGGGTTTCGAGAACCTATCCAAGGCGCAGATCGCCATGCTGAACCAATGGGCGGCCTTCGTGTATGAGCCGCTGCTGCAGGACCGCGTGCGGCGCATCCAGGACAACGACGACCCGCAATACGGCCGCAGCGTGGCGGAAAAGGTGCACACCGGTTTGAAGGAAACGGGTGGCGTGCGCCCGCCGCGGGAATTCGTGCTGATGGACCGCTCGGCGCTGGGCCTGGGCAGCGTGTTCGTCCGGCTGCGGGCGGAGCAGAACTGGTTCCGGCTGTTCCACGAGCTGGTGGACGACTTCAACACGGAGGACGTGGCGGCACGGCAGGCGGCGGCGCTGCAGGAGGCGCGCGTGCCGCCCAGCATCTAAGCGATCCTCTGGCTTGGGGGTCTTGCCACTGCCCGGCGGCGCGGGGCATCTTGGGCCTCAAGGATTGAGGAACGTCGAATGCGCCTAGCCGTGCTGAAAGAACGAGCCGCCGCCGAGACGCGGGTGGCGGCAACGCCGGACACGGTGAAACGGCTGGTGGCGCTCGGCCTGACGGTGGCGGTCGAGGCGGGTGCCGGGCAAGCGAGCGCGATCGGGGATGCCGAGTACCAGGCAGCCGGCGCCGAAGTGGCGCCCGACGCCGGCGCGGCGCTCGCAGGCGCTGGCATCGTGTTCGCGGTGCAGATGCCGGGGCCGGAGATCCGGGGGATGATCCCGCGGGGCGCCCTGCTGGTCGCGGTCAGCGGAGCGCTGGGCGACCCGGCGCTGGTGTCGTCGCTGGCGGCGGCCGGGATCGACGCAGCCGCGATGGAACTGCTGCCGCGCATCACCCGGGCGCAGAGCATGGATGTGCTGAGCAGCCAGGCGAACCTCGCCGGCTACCGCGCGGTGATCGAGGGCGCGGCGGCGTTCGACCGCGGCTTTCCCATGATGATGACGGCCGCCGGCACCGTGCCGCCGGCGCGGGTGTTCGTGATCGGCGCCGGGGTGGCCGGGCTGCAGGCCATCGCAACGGCCCGGCGGCTGGGCGCCATTGTCTCCGCGACCGACGTGCGCCCGGCGGCCAAGGAGGAGATCAAGTCGCTCGGCGCCACCTACGTGGGCGTGGAGGACGCGGAAACCGCGGGCCAGACCGGCGCCTACGCCAAGGAGATGAGCGACGCCTTCCGCCAGAAGCAGGCCGAGCTGATGGCGACCACGGTCGCGAAGAACGACCTGGTGATCTGCACGGCGCTGGTGATGGGCCGGCGCGCGCCGGTGATCGTCAGCCAGCCGATGGTCGATGCCATGCGCCCCGGCAGCGTCGTCGTGGACCACGCGGCGGAGGCCGGCGGCAACTGCGCGGCCACGGTGCCGGGCGAGGTGAATAAG
>CAXTUQ010000206.1:0-4505 GCA_964247405.1 uncultured Acetobacteraceae bacterium | reverse complement strand
CCCGATCACGGGGTCAAGGTCCTGGGCTGGACCAACTGGCCCGGACGCATCCCAGTAGCCGCCAGCTCGCTTTACGCCCGCAACCTGCTGACCTTCCTGACCACCTTCTGGGACAAGGACGCCAGCGTCCCGGCGCTGCCCGACAGCGACGAGATCGTGCGCGGCGTGCTGCTGACCCGCGGCGGCGAGGTCGCCCACGCGCAATTCAAGTCCGCATCCGCGGCATAGAGAGGCTTCGATGAACCCGAATTCATATGCGGACGAGGCCGTCCGGATCGCCGAACGCGCCGCGTCCCTGGCCGATCAGTTGCGCGTGGCCAGCGCCGGGTTGGAACCGGCAGCGACGGCGGTGGAGCCGTTCATTTTCCTGCTGGCGATTTTCCTGATGGCCTGCTTCGTCGGCTACTACGTCGTTTGGAACGTGACGCCGGCGCTGCACTCGCCGCTGATGGGCGTGACCAACGCCATTTCCTCCGTGATCGTCGTGGGCGCCATGCTGGCGGTCGGGCTGTCGGACAGCACCTGGGCGCGCGCCTTCGGCTTCCTGGCGGTGCTGCTGGCAAGCGTGAACATCTTCGGCGGCTTTGTCGTGACCCAGCGGATGCTGTCAATGTTCCAGGCTAAGAAGCCGCAGGCGCGCAAGTAGCATGAGCGCTTCCCTCACGTCGCTCGCCTACCTCGTTGCCGCCGTCCTGTTCGTGCTGGCCTTGCGCGGGCTGTCCAGCCCGGTCACGTCGCGGCAGGGCAACCTGTTCGGCATGGTCGGCATGGGCATCGCCGTGGTCGCGACGCTGCTGCAGCGCGGCATGGCCGGTTCTGGCTTCCTGCTGATCGGGATTGCCATCCTGATCGGCGGCGCAATCGGCGTCGTGGTGGCGCGGCGCATCCAGATGACGGCGCTGCCACAGTTGGTCGCCGCGTTCCATTCGCTGGTCGGCCTCGCCGCGGTGTTCGTCGCCGCTTCCGCGCTGAACGCGCCGCAGTCCTTCGGCATCGGCGTGCCCGGCGCCATCCACACGCAGTCGCTAGTCGAGATGTCGCTCGGCCTGGTGATCGGCGCCATCACCTTCTCCGGCTCGCTGATCGCCTTTGCCAAGCTGCAGGGCATCATGAAGGGCGCGCCGATCCTGTTCGCCCGGCAGCATCAGCTCAACCTGCTGCTCGGCATCGTGCTGCTGGCGCTGGTCGTCGCCTTCGTCGTCACCGCGAGCCAGCCGCTGTTCTGGGTGATCGCGCTGCTGGCGTTGGGCCTCGGCTTCCTGATCATCATCCCGATTGGCGGCGCGGACATGCCGGTCGTGGTGTCCATGCTGAACAGCTACTCCGGCTGGGCGGCCTGCGGCATCGGCTTCACCATCCAGAACCTAGCCCTCATCATCACCGGCGCGCTGGTCGGCGCTTCGGGCGCGATCCTGTCGTATATCATGTGCAAAGGCATGAACCGCAGCATCCTGAACGTGCTGCTGGGCGGCTGGGGCACCGATGCGGGCGGCGCGGCCGCAGCGGACCCGGCGCACGCCGACCGCTCGGTGCGCGCCGGCAACGCGGACGACGCGGCCTTCATCATGAAGAACGCGTCGAAGGTCGTGATCGTGCCGGGCTACGGCATGGCGGTGGCGCAGGCGCAGCACTCCTTGCGGGAGATGGCCGACACGCTGAAGAAGGAAGGGGTCGAGGTAAAGTACGCCATCCACCCCGTCGCTGGCCGCATGCCCGGCCACATGAACGTGCTTCTGGCCGAGGCCAACGTCCCCTACGACGAGGTGTTCGAGCTGGAGCAGATCAACAGCGAGTTCAGCACGGCCGACGTAGTGTACGTGATCGGCGCCAACGACGTGACCAATCCGTCCGCCAAGACCGATCCGAAGTCGCCGATCTACGGGATGCCAATCCTCGACGTGGACAAGGCGAAGACCGTGCTGTTCATCAAGCGCAGTATGGCGTCGGGCTATGCCGGCGTGGACAACGAACTGTTCTTCCGCCCGAACACAATGATGCTGTTCGGCGACGCGAAAAAGATGACGGACGAGGTCGTGCAGGGCCTGGCGCACTGACGGGACGCAGCGTGGGCCGGGTTTACGTCCCGGCCCGGCACTGCTCAGCCCGCCCAAGACATGACGTAGCTGCCCGGCGCGTCTTCCAGCGTGGGCAGGGCGCCGTCGCCGGGCACGCGGGCCGCAACATAAGCGTTGTCCAGCGCCGTCACCCAACGCTGCCAATCCGGCCACCAGCTTCCGGCCATCTCGGTCGCGCCGGCCAACCAGGCGACTGGGTCGGCTGGACGCTCCACATTGGTCCGGTAGCTGTATTTGCCGCCCTGCGGGGGGTTGACTACGCCGGTGACATGGCCCCCTGCGGCGAGCACGAACCGGCTCGGCCCGTCGAGGAGCCACATGCCGGCATAGGCGCTCCGCCACGGCGCGATGTGGTCCGCGCATGTCGTGAGGAAGTACGACGGCGCCGTGACGCGGCCCAGGTTGATCGGCTGCCCAATGACCTCGATCCCGCCGGGTTCGCGAAGCAGGTTGTCTTGGTAGATCCAGCGCAGGTAGGACCGCTGCATCAGCGCCGGCACGCGGGTGCTGTCGCCGTTCCAATACAGCAGGTCGAACGGGAACGGCTCGTGGCCGAGCATGTAGTTGTTGACCACGAACGACCAGATCAGGTCGTTCGCACGCAGCATGTTGAGGGTCGCCGCCATCTGGCCGTCATTGAAGACGCCCCGCTGTTCCGCGTCCTCCAGCGTCCGCAACTGCACCTCGTTGAGGAACACGCTGAGTTCGCCGGTTTCCTTGAAGTCCAGCAAGGTGGCAAGAAACGTCGCCGACTTGATCCGGTCGTCGCCGACCGCAGCCATCCAGGCGAGCGCGCTGGCCAGCAGCGTGCCGCCCAGGCAGTAGCCGACGGCGTTCACCTCCCGCTCGCCCGTCGCGCGCTCGATGGCATCGAGCGCTGCGAGGGTGCCCTCGGTGACGTAATGCTCGAAGCCCTTTTCGGCGGAGCGCCCGTCGGGGTTCACCCAGCTTATCATGAACACGGTGTTGCCCTGCTCCACGGCCCAGCGCACGAAGCTGTTCTGCGGGCGGAGGTCGAGGACGTAGAACTTGCGGTTCCAAGGCGGCACGACCAGCAACGGCCGCCGCAGCACGGTGCGGGTGGCCGGCGAGTACTGGATGAGCTGCATCAGGTCGTTCTGGAACACCACTTTGCCCGGCGAGGCCGCGACATCCTTGCCGACCTTGAACGCGTCGAGGCCGGCCGTCCCCATCGTGAGCTTGCCGCGCCCGCGCTCCAGATCCGACAGCAGGTTGCTTAGGCCCCGCAGCAGGTTCTCCCCGCCGGTCTCGACGGTCTTGCGCAGCACCTCCGGGTTGGTCAGCAGGAAATTGGTCGGGCTGATCGCGTCCATGAACTGGCGCGAGTAGAAGTCCACCTTCTGCGCCGTCCTCGGATCGAGCTTGTCCACCCGGGCCACGACGCCCTGCACGTAGCGGGCGGTCAGCAGGTAGGACTGCTTGATGAAGTCGAAGACCTCGACCTCCTTCCAGGCGCTGTCCTCGAACCGGCGGTCCCGCGGGTCCGCCTCGATGACCGGGCCGGCCTTCATGCCCCACATGCGCCGTGTCGTGTTCTGCCACAGTGTCATGTAGTCCTGCCACAGCCCAAGCTGCGCCCGCGTCGCCTCCGCCGGGCCTCGCATCAGCTGCGCAGTCATCTCCATGAAAGCATGCGCGACGTTCATCGGATGCAGATCCGGCGCGTCGCGCGACTGCCGGTGCAGCCAGTCGGCCACCAGACGTTGCGAGCGTTCGGCGATGTCGGCCATCGACCGTCCGAGCACGGCCGGGCTGCCGAGCGCGAGTCCGGCCGGGGCGACGGGTTGGGGCGGCTGCGCAGTCCGGGACGTGCCGCGTTGGTCCATGTTTGGGCTATCCTTTCCGTCGGGCGCGATGGCGCGCTACATGTCGCCAACAGGCAAAGGACGGGGCCGGCTGATGGCGAGATGCGACCAGGCCGAAACTAGGCTTCCGGACCGAAGGGAACAAGTGACACTCTTTCGCAACGGCTGGCTGAGGTCTGCAATGCTTGCAATGCTGGTAGCGACGGCGGCCTGCACCCGCAGCGTCGAGCGCATGAGCGACAGCAGGCTCACGCTCGACACGCCGGTTGATTGGTGGCACGACCTGCAAGGCGGCAAAATCGCCGAGGTGCGCCCGCCGCCGCCGGGCGTTGACGACCCTTACCCGAACCTGTCAGCGGTGCCGCCCCGCCCGACTCCCACCGATCCGGCCACGCGCCGGGCGCTCGCGGCCCAGCTGGTGGCCGAGCGCGACCGCACGCGGCAGGAGGCGACGCAAGACCCGTTGGTCCTGCCAGCGCCCGTCAGCTCCACGCCTCCTGCTTCTGCTCCCGCCGCGCCTGCTCCCGCCGCGACTCGGCCAGCCGCTCCGCCGCCTGATCCCGGCGCGTCGGTGGCGGTGCTGGACGCCGCCACGGCACCGCCG
>CAXTUQ010000205.1:0-9324 GCA_964247405.1 uncultured Acetobacteraceae bacterium | reverse complement strand
CTGCGGCGGGCTGGAAAGCGACCCGCCGCCGGACCGCACCTGAGCCGCCGTTTCGGCGCGCTCACGCAACCGCGTTCGCCCGAGCCGCCGCGGCGGGGTTGCCGTCCGCCGGCGCGCCGCCACGTCGCACTGAACTGTATCGGAGCGGATTGATGGCACAGGTTGCGGTGATCACGGGAGGCAGCGCTGGGATCGGCCGCGCGGCGGCCCAGGCCTTTGCGGCCAAGGGCTACTCGGTCGGCCTCATCGCCCGGGGCGCCGAGCGGCTGGAGCAGGCTCGGGCGGAGCTGGAAGCGCTGGGCGTCGGCGTCCACACCGTGACCGCCGACGTGGCGGACGCGGATGCGGTGTCGCAGGCGGCCGATGCCATCGAGGCGGCGCTCGGCCCGATCACCGTCTGGGTCAACAACGCCATGGCGACCGTGTACAGCGAGATCCGCGACCTGGAGCCGGAGGAGGTGCGCCGGGTCACAGAGGTGACGTACCTCGGCGCGGTGAACGGCACGCTCGTGGCGATGAAGCGGATGCGGAGCGGCACCATCGTGCAGGTGAGCTCCGTGCTCGCCTGGCGGGCGATGCCGATCCAGGGCGCGTATTGCGGCGCCAAGTTCGCCCTGCGCGGCTTCACGGAGGCGCTGCGGTCCGAGCTGCTGCACGACCGCAGCCCGCTGCACCTGACCATGGTGCACCTGCCGGCGGTCAACACGCCGCAGTTCGATTGGGCGCGCAACAAGACCGGGCAGGAAACCAAGGCGCCCAGCCCGTACCAGCCGGAGGTCGCGGCCGACGCCATCGTGTTCGCCGCCACCCACAAGCGCCGCGACGTGTTCGTGGGATCGTCCACCCCGCCCGCCATCCTGGCGTCGCGCCTGGCGCCGAGCGTGATGGACCGCGTGCTGGCGAAACAGGCCTATTCCGGCCAGCTCAGCAAAGCCGCTGCCCCCAAGACCGAGGGCAACCTGTTCAAGCCGGCGCCGGGCGGGGAGCAGGGGGCGCACGGACGCTTCGACGCCGGGGCGAAGACGAGGCGCGACATCTACACCAGCCGCCAGGGCGACGTGGTCGCCGCCGGCTTGCTGCTGGTAGGGGTGATCGGGCTGAAGATGCTGGCGACCTCGCCGTTGTTCGTGGCGCCGGGCTTGCTGGCGCGGGCAGTGATCCGGCGGGTGGCCTAACCAGCCGGGCTGGAGGCCGGCGCGGGCTGCCAGCCCCGCTGCGCGATCCAGTCGTCGTCCAGGCCGTCGAACCGGGACAGGCGCAGGGTGCTCAGGTCGGCGAACCCGCAGGCGCCGTCCATCACCAGTTCTTGGACCGCGTGGCCCGTCGCCGGCGACAGGCCGAAGCCGATGCTGGATAGCGTGGCGACTACGAGGTTGGACGGGTCGGCAAGCCGGTCGATCACCGGGCGCCCGTCCGGCGTGTTCTCGATCACCCCGGCCCAACTGCGGAGGATGCGGGCGTGCCGGGCGCGTGGGAACATCTCGACCAGGTGGGCCGCGATGTTGCCCATCAGGGGCGTGCTGCTGCGCGGCGGCACGGCCATGCCGTCGCTTTCCTCCAGCCATTCGTGCGGCCCGCCGCCGTAGGCGAGGTTGCCGCGCAGCGTCTGCCGCCCATACAGCCCGTTGCCGTCGGCGCCCCCCACCGGCATCAGCGGCAACGGCTCCGTCACGATCATCTCGGCGCGGGCAGCCACCACGGGCACGCGCACGCCCAGCATCGCCGCGAGCTTGCCGGTCTGCGGCCCGGCGGCCAGCACGAGGTGGTCGCAGCCGAGCCGGCCGCAGTCGGTCTCGATCCCGGTGACGCGGCCGTTCGCGACCTCGAACCCGAGCACCGTGGTGTGCTGCAGCACGCGCCCGCCGTGGTCCTGCATCGCCCAGGCGTAGCCCTGCACCGTGCGGTGCGGGTTGGCGTGGCCGCCGAAATGGTGCCAGTAGGCGCCGTGAACGTCGCCGGCCAGCGGCACCAACTCGCGCAGTTGCGCAGCGTCCAGCGTTTCGGTCTGGAAGCCGTAACGCTCGCCGTTCCGCACCATGCGGTGCGCGTCGGACCATTGCCCCTCGTCCATGGCAATGCGGATACGGCCCGGCGAGAACTCGGTGGGGTAGCCCAGCAGCTCGTCCATCTGCGGCCACAGCCGCTGCTCCTCGGCGAACAGCGGGCTGAAGCCGTGGGTGCAGCCGCCGCCGTTGCGGCCCGACGCTTCCCAGGCGACGATGCCCTTGTCGATCACCAGCACGTCCACCCCGGCGCGGGCCAGCCACCAGCCGGCGCTCAGCCCCGTGGCGCCGCCGCCGACGATCACGACGCTGGCGCCGGTGATGTCGGTTGGGTCGGCGGCGGCGCTCACGGCTTCGCCGTCGGTTGGGCCGGGTGGAGCTCCCAAGGGGTCGCGGCCGGGCCGGGGATGCCGAACCCACCGGCCCAATGCTCGGCCATCTCCGGCGACTCCGGGAGCGCGGCCAGGCCGAGCGGCATCGGGCGCACCGGCGCGCGGAAGGTGGCGAGCGGCACGTCGCCCAGCGCGGTCCCAGCGCCGAGCGCCAGCAGCGCCGCCCCCTGCTCGCGGCAGCGGCGGCCCTGGCACAGCCCCATGCCGGCGCGGGTCAGGCGCTTCACCTGGTCGGCGTTCGGCACGCCGTTGCCGAGCAGGGCGGACAGGTCGGCGCTGTTCCGCAGCGGGTGCGGCCAGCCCAGGTAGCGCGGCGGGCGGACTTCCAAGATCTCGCGGGCGGTGACCTCCTCGCATTGGCAGACGTGCGCCTCCGCCCCGGGTGCCGCCTCGACGACGGCGCTGCGCACCCAGGCGAGGCGGTAGGCGGAGAGATCAATAGTCGGCTCGTCCGGGGGCTGCAACTCGTCGGTCGCATCGGCGGCCTGCGCGGCGTGGGTCGCGGCGCGGCGGCCCTCCGCCTCCGCCACCGTGCGGTCCATTGACTTCACCCCCCAGACGCCCGCGCAATCGCCCACGGCATAGACGCCCGGCAGCGAGGTCATCTGCGCCGCGTCCAGCACTGGCACGTGCCCGCCGCGCGCCGGCGAGAACGCCGAACGGCAGCCGATGGCGTCCAGCAACTCGATTACCGGCACCGCGCCGATGCCGAGCACGACCGTGTCGCACTCAATCGTCACGGTGTCCCCGGCGATGCGCTGCCCGCCGTCGTCCAGCCGCGCCAGCGTGATGCCCGTCACGCCGTCCGCTTCTCCAAGCGCTGTGGCGATCACGTGCCGGGTCAGGATTGGAACCCCCGCGAGTTCATCCAGCAGCGCCGCCGGGCCAATCGGCGCCGGCGCCTGCTCCACGACCGCCGCCACCTCCACTCCGGCGCGGCGCATGGCGAGGGCGGCCAGCAATGCCTCCGCGGAGGTGCCGTGCACCACGACCCGCTGCGTGTCGAGCGCCCCGAGCCGCGCCAGCCGCTCGGCCGCCGTCGCCCCCATGACACCCGGAAGCTGCCACCCGGGGAACGCCAGCCCCATGTCGCGCCGCCCGGCGGCGACGATGGCGGACTTGAACCCCAGCATCCATGACGCCTCGCCATCCGACAGCCCGGCGACCTTGCTGGGCAGCCAGCCGACGCTGGGGCCATTCGCGTACAGCCCCCACGCGACCGTGCCCAGGCGCACGTCCACGCCGGCCTCCATGGCCTCGGCCAGCGCCGGCTCGGCGTCCAGCATCGCCTCCGTCATGGCGGTGCGGTTGCGCACGGCGCCGCTCATGCGCCCGCCGAAATGCAGCGGCACGTCGTCGCCCATCGTTTCCGGGGCCACCGGGTTCTCATCGACCAGCACCACGGACAGGCCGTGCCCTGCGCCGGCGATGGCGGCGGCAAGCCCGGCCGGGCCGGCGCCGACCACCAGCAGGTCGGTATGCTCGGTGACGGAAAGCCGGGCGTTGGCGGTGGAACGCGGGTCGATCACGCGGGGTGTCATGGCGGGGGCGTGCTCCGGAATGAAAGGTTCGGCTAGGCCGGGACGGCCGCGTGGCTGCGGCTGGCGGCCCGCTCCGGCGGCGGGGGGCCGCCGCGCCGGCCCAGTTCTTCTTGCGGCAGGTGGCAGCGGATCGCGTGGCCGGTGTCGGTGTGCAGCGTGGGTTCGGTGGTCTCGCAGACCGCGCCGATCTTGCGCGGGCAGCGGCTGCTGAACACGCAGCCCGGCGGCGGCGCCAGCGGGCTTGGCATCTCGCCGCCGAGGCGGATGCGGGCCGGGTGCCCGCCGGCCAGGTCCGGCACGGCGGATAGCAGCGCCTCCGTGTAGGGATGGTGCGGGCCGTTGAACACGTCCTCCGCCGGGCCGATCTCCATGATGCGGCCCAGGTAAAGCACGGCGATGCGGTCGGACAAGTACCGCACCACGCCGAGGTCGTGGCTGATGAACACGTAGCTGACCCCGGCGGTCGATTGCAGGTCGGCCAGCAGGTTCAGGATCGCCGCCTGCACCGATACGTCGAGCGCCGAGGTCGGCTCGTCGCAGATCACCACGCGGGGATCGCCGGCAAAGGCGCGGGCGATGGCGACGCGCTGCTTCAGCCCGCCGGACAACTGGCGCGGGCGCATCGACAGGTGCCGGTCCGTCAGCCGCACGGCGGAAACCAGCGCCGCCAGCCGCTCCGCCCGCTTGCGCCCGAACAGGCCGGCGAGGCGGGACAAGGAGCGTTCGATCAGGTGGCGGACGGTGTGGGAGCGGTTCAGCGCGGAGTCCGGGTTCTGGAAGACGATCTGCAACGCCTTCTGGTCGGCGCGGGAGCGGCGCTTGGCCTGGCCTGCTACCTGCTGCCCGTCGAGTTCGATGGTGCCGCCGGCGTCGGGCGCGGTCAGGCCGAGCAGCAGCCGGGCCAGCGTCGTCTTGCCGCTGCCGGACTCGCCCACCAGCCCCAGCGTTTCGCCGGCCCGCAGCGTCAGCGACACGTCGGTGACGGCGCGCAGCGCGTGCGGGCCGGCGCGGAACGTCTTCGAGACGCCGCTCACCTGCAATGCCGGCCGGCCGGCTTGGGAGGCTGCCGGCGGGGCAGGAACGGCGGCCTCCGGCGCGGCCCGGCCCATTGCCGTGGCGCGGTCGATGTGGTGGCAGCGCGCCATCTGGCCGCCCATCCAAACGGGCGGGGGCGCCACCGTGCGGCAGATGGCGTCGGCGAAGCCGCAGCGCGGCGCGAACACGCAGCCCGTTTGGATGCTGCCGAGCGGGGGCAGGAAGCCCGGGATGGTGTCGAGCCGCCCGTCCGACTTGCGCCGCCCCGCCGCCGGCAGGCAGCGCAGCAGCCGCATGGTGTAGGGGTGCAGCGGGCGGGCCAGCAAGGCGGCGCCGGGTCCTTCTTCCACCAGGCTGCCGGCATACAGCACGCCGATGCGGTCGCACATGCGCTCGATGATCGCGAGGTTGTGGCTGATGAACAGGACGGAGGTGGCGAATTCCCCCTTCAGCGCCGCGATCAGGTCCAGCACCTCCGCCTCCACGGTGGCGTCGAGGCCGGTGGTGGGTTCGTCGAGCACCAGCAGCTTGGGGTTCTTGGCGAGCGCCATGGCGATGACGACGCGCTGCTGCATGCCGCCCGAGAGCTGGTGCGGAAAGGCCGTCATGACCCGGCCCGTGCCGGGAATGCGGACCTTCGCCAGCATCGCCTCCGCCCGGGCCAGCGCCTCGGTGCGGCGGGTGCCGGCCGCCTCATAGACCTCGGCGATCTGCCGCCCCACCGTCATCGACGGGTTGAGCGCGCGGCCGGGGTCCTGATAGACCATCGACACCTTCGTGAGCCGGAGCCGCCGCAGCCCGGCCGGGTCGAGGTCGGTGATGTCCTGCCCGTCCACCAGCACCCGGCCGCCGCTGATCGCGCCGTTGCGCGCCAGCGCCCGCAGGGCGGCGAAGGCGGCGGTCGATTTGCCGCAGCCGCTTTCCCCGACCAGCCCGTAGGTCTCGCCCGGCGCGATGGCGAGCGACACGCCGCGCAGCACGGCCTGCTCGACGCCCCCTGTCCGGTAGGCAACGCTGAGGTCGCGCAGTTCGAGCGCCGGTGCGCTCTTGGGGGCGCTCATTCGAGCACCGCCTGGACGCCGTCCGCCACCAGGTTGACGCCGACGACCAGCGACGCCGTGGCGGCGGCGGCGAAGCTCACCGTCCACCAGTAGCCGCCGGTCATCATGCCGTAGTTCTCGGAGATGGCGAGGCCCCAATCCGCCGAGGGCGGCTGGATGCCGAAGCCGAGAAAGCTGAGCGACGCCACCGTGAAGATCGCGTAGCCGAGCCGCACCGTGGTTTCCACCAGGATCGGCGGCAGCACGTTGGGCAGGATCTCGACGAACATGATGTGCAGCGCGCCCTCGCCGCGCAGCTCGGCGGCGGCGACGTAGTCGAGGGAACGCTCGGACAGCACCGCCGAGCGGACCGTGCGGGCGATCAGCGGGGTGAAGATGATGCCGATCACCCCGATCACCGTGCCGGAGGACGGCCCGAGCGCCACCAGCACCAAGAGCGCCACCACGATCAGCGGCAGGGCCAGCAGCACCTCGATCAGCCGCCCGATCAGGCTGTCGAGCCAGCCGCCGACGTAGCCGGTGAGCAGCCCGAGCGTCGTGCCGGCCACCGTCGCCAGCAGGGTCGCCAAGGGGGCGACCGACAGGATGGGCCGGGCGCCGACGATCACGCGGGAGAAGATGTCGCGCCCGATCTGGTCGGTGCCGAACCAGTGCGCGGCGGAAGGCCGCGCCAGCGTGTTCATCAGGTCGTCGCCGTAGGGGTCGTACGGCACCACGAGCGGGCCGAAAACGGCGCAGAACACCCAGAACAGCACGATCACCGCGCCGACCATGAACGACCCGGACCGCAGCAGCCGGCCGGCCCGGCTTGGCGCCGTGGCGAGGGCCTCCGCCGGGTCGGCATGGGCCGTGGCGGCGGGGGGCAGCCCGGCCTCCGCCGCAAGCGTGCTGGCCGTCATCGCCCGCCCTCCCGCAGCCGGGGGTTCAGCACCGTGTACAGCGTGTCGGCGACCAAGGTGGTGGCGACGAAGATGGCGCCCACCGTCAGGATGCCCGCTTCCAGCATCGGGAAGTCCTTGCCGCGCGCCGCGTTGAGGATGAGGCTGCCGATCCCCTGATAGCGGAACAGCGATTCCACGACGACCAGGCCGCCGATCATATAGCCGACCTGGGCGGCGACCACGGTGATGGTCGGCAGCAGCGCGTTGCCCAGGACATGGCGGACGATGACGGTGCGGGTCGGCAGCCCCTTGAGCACCGCCGTGCGGGCGTAGTCGGAATCGAGCGCCTCCAGCGTGCCGGCCCGCGCCATGCGCGCGATGTAGCCGAACAGCACGACCACCAGCGGCAGCGCCGGCAGGATCAGGTGGCGCAACTGCTCCAGCGGCGCCGTGCCCGGCCGCGTCGCCGCCGAGATCGGCAGCCAGCGCAGCCAGATGCCGAGCACCAGGATCAGCGCGATGGAGGACACGAACTCCGGCACCACGGTGAGCGACAGGCTGACGACGCGGATCACCCGGTCCGGCCAGCGCCCGGCCCGCATCGCGGCATACACCCCGGCGCCGATGGACAGCGGCACGACGATGACGAAGGCGACCGCCGCGAGCTTCAAGGAATTGAGCAGGGCGCTGCCGACGAACGGTGCCACGGGGCTGCGGAAGGTATAGGAACGGCCCATGTCGCCGGAAAGGAAGTGGCCGATCCAGGTGAAGTAGGTCTCGATTGCCGGGCGGTCGGCGCCGACCTCGTGGTTGATCGCCGCCACCGCGTCGGGATCGGCGAGCGGCCCCAGGATCGCCCGGCCCACGTCGCCCGGCAGGACCTGCGCGCCGGCGAACACCACGATGCTGAGCAGCGCCAGGGTCAGCAAGGCGAGGCCCAGCCGCCGCCCGGCCTGCCGCGCGAAACGGGTCAGCACGGCGCTAGCCCCGCCGCATCAGGCGATCGTCGCGTTGGCGAGGAACACCTGCGAAATCCCGGTGACCGTGACCCCGCCGACGGTGGGCGCGGTCGCCATGAGGTAGTCGTAGAAATAGGCGAAGATGACCGGCGTCTCGTCGAGCAGCAGGGTCTGGATCTTCTTCGCGGCTTCGCGTTGCACCCCAAGGTCGGTCGTCGCGATGTACTGCGCGACCAGCCCGTCATAGGTTGGATTCTTGAAGTGTGCGGCGTTCCACGCGCCCCCGCTCAGCAACGGCGCGCCCAGCAGGGTGTTGGGCACTCCGCGGTGGCCGTAATCGGTGATGCCCATCTCCGAATCGAGCCAGTCGGACTGGCCCGGCTGCGCCTTGCCGTAATAAGCGCTGTCCGTCTCGATCTTGAGGTTCAGCTTCACCCCGATCTCGCGGCAGGCGTTCTGCACCAGCACGGCGTAGTCGGGGATTTCCTGCACCCGCTCGGTCGTGAGCGTCGCCTCGAACCCGTTGGGCACGCCGGCCGCCGCCATCAGGGCGCGCGCCGCCGGGAGGTCCTTCTTGCGCTGCGGCACCGACTTGTCGGTCGAGGGATAGACCGGCGCGAAGGGCGAGTCGTTGCCGGGCTCGGCGAGGCCGCGGAACAGCCCGGCGACGAGGGCCGGACGGTCGAGCGACATCGCGATGGCCTGCCGCACCCGCTTGTCCGCGAACTTCGGCACGTCGGTGCGCATATGGAGCTGCCGGTGCGTGGACGCGCGCACCTTGACGATCTTCACGTCCGGATCGTTCAGCAGCCCCTGCGCGCCCTGCACCACCATCTGGGACATGATGTCCACCTGGCCGCCCTGCAGCGCCAGGACCATCGGCTGCTGGTCGGCGAAGAAGGTGAACTCGGTGCGCGCCGGCAGCGCCTTGTCCCCCCAGTAGTCGGGGTTGCGGACGAAGCTCGCGCCCACCTTCGCCGTGTATTTCTCAAGCTTGAACGGCCCGGTGCCGATGAACGTCTTCTCGAAGTCGCCGGCGTAGTCGGCCGGCAGGATGATCGCGTTGTAGTTGTCCGAGGAGACGATGTACGGGAAATTGCCGTTCGGCGCGTCGAGGTGGAACTCGACCGTGAGGTCATCGACCTTGCGCGTGCCGCCGACCGACAAGACGCCGCGGAGCGCCGACAGCGCGTTTGACCCGTTCTTCGGGTTGGCCAGCCGGTCCATGGTCGCCACCACGTCGTCGGCGCTCAGCATGTGCCCGTTGTGGAACCTCACGTTCGGGCGCAGCTTGAAGGTCCAGACCGTGCCGTCCTCGTTGGCCTTCCAGGACAGCGCCAGCATCGGGCGCAGCACCAGGTCCGGCTGGTCGAAGATCAGGAACTCGCCGGTCTGCATCAGCAAGACGAGACCGCCCGTGTTCGCCACGCTGACCGGCTCGACCGCGCCGGC
>CAXTUQ010000204.1:0-9333 GCA_964247405.1 uncultured Acetobacteraceae bacterium | reverse complement strand
CGCGACGCCGGCCTGCGTGTGATGGCGGTGGCGGCCGACGTCAGCGATGCGGCCGATGTCGAAGCGATGTTCACCGCGGCGGAGGCGGACGGCACAGTCACGCTGCTGGTCAACAACGCTGGACATGTGCATCAGGCGGCATTCGAGACACTGGAAATGGCGGATTTCGACCGCATGATCGCCGTCCACCTACGCGGCAGCTTCCTGTGCTGCCGCCGCGCGGTGCCGGCGATGCTCGCGGCGGGCGCGGGCGTCATCGTCAACATGGCGTCGCAGCTCGGCCAGATTGGCTGTGTCGAGTTGGCGCATTACGCCGCCGCCAAGGCCGGCATCATCGGCCTGACCAAGTCAATGGCGCGCGAGCTGAGCGGGCGCGGCGTGCGAGTCAACGCGGTGGCACCGGGTCCGATCGACACCGAGCTGGTGCAGCGCCTGTCGCCGGACTGGCGGCGCGCCAAGCTGGCGGAGCTGCCGCTCGGGCGGTTCGGCACGCCCAACGACGTGGCAGCGACGGTGGCGTTCCTGGCCTCCCCGGCCGCTGCGATCTACGTGGGCCAGACGCTTGGCCCTAATTCGGGAGACGTGATGCTATGAGCGACGACCGTCAGGCCGTGCTGGTCACCGGGGCTGGGATCGGCATTGGCTGCGCCACCGCGCGCGCCTTTGCGCGGGCCGGATACGCCACCATGGTGACGGACGTGCTGCGGGACGAGGGCCAGGCGGTGGCCGACGCGATCGTGGCCGAGGGCGGCGTCGCCCGGTTCCACCCGCTCGACGTGACCGACACGCCGGCGGCCGACGCCGCGGTGGCTGCGGCCGAGCAGGCGTTCGGCCGGCTCGACTGCGTGGTCGCCAACGCCGGCATCGCCCACAAGGTGCCGATCGATGCGCTGTCTGACGAACGGTGGGACCAGACGATGGACGTCGACCTGAAGGGCGTGTTCCGCGTCGTGCGCGCGGCCGTCCCGGGTATGCGCCGCCGCGGCGCCGGCACTGTGGTGGCGATGTCCTCGATCATGGGCGTAGCCTATGGCTGGGACGAGCACGTGCACTACTCGGCCGCCAAAGCCGGCGTAGTCGGGCTGGTGCGCGGATTGGCAGTCGAACTCGCCCGCGCCGGCATCCGGGTGAACGGCATCGCGCCCGGCTATATCCGCACGGCGCAGGCATTGTCGCGCGAGCACTCGCTCGGCCCGGAGGGGCTGGAGCAGGCAGCGTCATTCATTCCGATGGGCCGGGTGGGCGAACCCGACGACATCGCCGACGTCGCGCTGTTCCTGGCCTCCCCGGCAGCGCGCTATTTGACGGGCCAGGTAATCGCGGTCGACGGCGGACTGCTCGTCGGCCGCTACTGAAGCACTGACTGATTTGGGAGATGGCAAGCTATGGATGACCTGTTGCGCCGGCGCGTATTGCAGAACGGCGTCGCTGCGGCGGCTCTGGCCTTGGGGGGCGGCACGCCGTTCATCTCGTCCCGGCGGGCGTGGGCGCAGGCCAAGGCGCTCGGCTCGGAGCAGTTGCGCACCATCGGCCTGTCGGTGACGGTGCAGGACCGCATCCTGGCCGACTTCAAAAAGAACTCCGGCGTCGGCGGCACCAGCGGCACCGCGGCCACCTTCCCCGACGCGCAGACAAAGATCCTCTCGGGCTCGTCGGACTACGACTGCTGGGAGTCGATTGGCGAGCGGCTGCCGTCGGTGGTGCAGACCGGCAAGATCACCCCAGTTCCGGTCAGCGCGCTGAAGAACTGGACCAGCATTCGCGACACCTTCACCAAGCCGAACCCGAAATGGTCGCCGGAGTCGCAGATCGTCGGGCAGATCTGGAAGGATCCCGGCCAAACCGCGTTGTGGCTGGTGCCGACCGTGTATAACTACGACTCGGTGGGCTATAACCCGGGCGTGGTCAGCGCCGAGGAGGCAAATAGCTGGACCGCGATCTTCGACAAGAAGTGGCGCGGCAAGTCGGGGCTGAACACCGACCCGCTGATCGCGCTCGGCCAGGCGATCATGGCGATGAACTCGCTCGGGCTGTCCAACGTGGCCAATCCCGGGAACCCGAGCGAGCAGGAGATCGACGAGGCGGCGAAGTTCCTGATTTCCAAAAAGAAGGAAGGCCAGTTCCGCGCGTTGTGGGCCGATTTCGGCGAGTTGGTCAACCTGTTGGCATCCGGCGAGATGGTGGTGTGCGACGCCTGGCAGCCGGCGGTCATGGCAGTGAAGGCGCAGGGCCACGCCTGCCAGTATGCAGTGCCGAAGGAGGGCTACCGCGGCTGGGCGATCGGCGTCACCGCCCTCACCGGCAACCCGAATCCGGACGCGGTGACGGCCTACGCCGACTACTGGCTGTCCGGCCCGCCCGGCATATTGGTGTCAGAGCAGGGATACTACTCGCCGACGACGAAAATCAAGGATGTGATGCCGGCGGCAAAATACGCCTTCTGGTATGAGGGCAAGCCATGGACCGGCGCACCCGAACGCGGCATCAAGGAGGGCGACCTGCGCGACGGCGGCTCCTTGGCCGAACGCGCCGCGCACGTCGCCTACTGGCATCAGTGGCCCGAGGCCTACGACCACCTGATCCAGCGCTGGGACGAGTTCCTGAATGCCTGAGATGATCCCCGACTGATGATCCCCGACCTGGAACTGGTGCAGCTCGGCAAAATCTACCCGAACGGCACGCCGGCGGTCATCGGCTTCGACCTGAAGGTGTTGAAGGGCGAGTTCGTGTCGTTCGTCGGGCCGTCCGGCTGCGGCAAGACCACGACCCTGCGCATGATCGCCGGGTTCGAGACAGTCTCGTCCGGCGACATCCTGATCCAGGGCCGCAACGTGAGCGACCTGCCGGCGGAGCGGCGGCCGACCTCCACGATTTTTCAGAACTTCGCCCTGTTCCCGCACATGACGGTGCGGCAGAACATCGAATATGGGCTGCGGGTGAAGCGCATGGCCGCCGCCGAGCGCCGGGCGAAGGTTGACCGGATGATGGAGACGCTCGACCTCGGGCCCATCGACGGGCAGCGTCCGGCCGGGCTGTCGGGCGGGCAGCGGCAGCGGGTGGCCTTGGCGCGCGGGCTGGTGGTCGAGCCCGACATCCTGCTGCTCGACGAGCCGCTCGGGGCACTTGACGCCAACCTGCGCAAGTCGATCCAGCATGAGCTGAAACTGCTGCAGCGCAATGTCGGCATCACCTTCGTCTTCGTAACCCACGCGCAGTCGGAGGCGCTGATGCTGTCCGACCGGATCGTCGTTATGAACCAGGGGCGCGCCGAGCAGGTCAGCACGCCGCACGAGCTCTACACCAGGCCGCAATGCGAGTTCGTCGCCCGCTTCATCGGCCGCAACACGCTGCTGACCGGCACGCTGCAGGGCCATGCGGACGGCATCGCCGCGGTCGCGACATCGGCGGGCCTGCTGCACGGCCGGCTGAATGGCGCGGCGCGAGCAGAAGGTGCTGCGGTCGTGCTGTCGATCCCGTCGGAGGCGGTCGACGTGCTGGACGCGACCTTGGCGCCGGACCACCGTGACCGGCTGCCGGGGCTGCTGGTGAGCCGGCTGCTGATCGGCACCGCGGTGCAGTTGACGGTAGCGCTCGCGGACGGCCGGGAAGTCACTGTGGAAAGCCACGTCAGCAAGTATCCACGCGGCTGGGCGCCGGACGGCGTGGCGCTCGCATGGGACCCGGCGGACGCCACGGTTGTCGCGAAGCAGTAGGGGAGCCGAACATGTCCGAGACGGCAGGGAAAACGGGGCTCGTGCGCGTGGGTGTCGACGTGGGGGGCACCTTCACCGACTTCGTGCTGGCGGACACGCGGCACGGCACGCAGCGGGTCGTGGTGCACAAGGTGCCGAGCACGCCGGAGGACCAGTCGATCGGCGTCGTCCGCGGCGTGCTGGAGCTGTGCCGTATGGCGGATATCGGTCCCGGCGATATCGACGTGCTGCTGCATGGCACGACGGTCGCGACCAACATGGTCATCGAGCGCAAGGGCGCCGAGGTCGGGATGATCACCACGCGCGGGTTCCGCGATATCCTGCACATGGCCCGGCACAAGCGCCCGCATAACTTCTCACTGCAGTTCGACGTGCCTTGGCAGAGCGCGCCATTGATAAAACGGCGCAACCGCTTGGTGGTCAGTGAGCGCATCCTGCCGCCCGACGGCGCCATCGCCATGCCGCTCGATGAAGACGAGGTGCGCGAGGCCGCCGGGCTGTTCCGCAAGCGGAAGCTGGACGCGGTCGTGGTCGCCTTCCTGTTCTCCTTCCTGAACGACACGCATGAGCGCCGAGCCAAGGAGATTGTGCTGGAGGTCATGCCGGATGCCTACGTCTGCACCTCGTCCGAGGTGGTCAACACCATTCGCGAGTACGAGCGCTTCTCTACCGTTGCGATGAACGCCTATATCGGCCCGCGCACCTCGTCCTACCTGACGCGGCTTCAGGGCCGGCTGCGCGAGGGCGGCATGCACGCGCCGGTGCGGATCATGCAGTCGAACGGCGGCATTTCGACGGTCGAGAACTCGAGTGCGCGCCCGGTCGGCCTGCTGCTATCCGGACCGGCCGGCGGCGTGATCGGCGCGCGGACGACCGGGCAGGCCTGCGGCGTCGCCGACGTCATCACCATCGACATCGGCGGCACGTCCGCCGACATCAGCGTGATCCGCGGCGGCGAGCTCACGATCAAGAACTCGCGCGATACCCAGGTTGCGCTGCTGCCGGTGCTGGTACCGATGCTGGACATCGACGCAATCGGCGCCGGTGGCGGATCGATCGCCTACATCGACACCGGCGGCGCATTCCGCGTCGGGCCGCGCTCGGCGGGCGCGGACCCCGGCCCTGCCTGCTATGGCCGCGGCGGCACCGAGCCGACCGTGACTGACGCGCAGGTGGTGCTCGGCCGCCTTGATCCCGACCGCTTCCTGGGGGGCGACCTGAGCATCGACCGCGACCTCGCTACACAGGCCATCGAGACGCATCTGGCGGGGCCGCTCAAGCTATCGGTGACGGAGGCGGCGCTCGGCGTGCTGCGCATTGTCAACAACACCATGGCACTGGCGATCAATGGCAACTCGGTCGCCAAGGGCATCGACCCGCGCGGCTTCTCGTTGATGGCGTTTGGCGGCGCGGGGCCGCTGCACGGAGTGGCGCTGGCCGAGATCGTCGCCGCCGGCGACATTATTTCCCCGCTGCACCCCGGCGTCACCGCGGCGATCGGGCTGTTGGAGGCCGAGTTGCAATACGAGTACACCCGGTCCGTCCTGATGGTGCTCAGCACCGCCGGGCCGGCGGAACTCGCCCGGCTGGAGCAGGCTTTCGCGGAACTGGAACGCGAGGGCGCGGCGCAGCTTGAGAGCGACGGCATCCCGGCCACCCAATGGCAGTTCGGCCGCGTGCTGGAATGCCGCTACGTCGGCCAGGGCTTCGAGCTGCGCGCGGCGGTGCCGGACGGCCCCATCGACGCCGGCTGCGTGCAGGCGGTGATCAAAAACTTCTACGACGCCCACCTACAGGTTTATGGCCATGCCTTCGAGGACCAGAGCGTGGAGGCTATCACCGTGCGCCTGATCGCCCGCGGCGCCACCGACACGCTGCGCCTGCCCGAGATCGCGCATGGCGGACGCAGCGATCCCGACGACGCCCGAATGTATGTCCGGGAAACCGTGTTCGACAACGGGCAGGTGCTGGACACGCCGCGCTTCGCCCGCGACCGGCTGCTGGCCGAGGACACGGTGCATGGGCCGGCGATCATCACCCAGCACAACAGCACGACCATCGTCCCGCCCGGCTATACCGCGCGCATGCTGTCGCACGGCGACATCCTTATCGCCCGTTGATGGAGGACACGATATGACCGAGACAGTCGATCCCATCACCCTGCAGGTCATCGGCGGTGCGCTGCACGCCATCGCCGAGCAGATGGGCAACGTGCTCTACCGGATGTCGTATTCCTCGATCATCCGCGAGAGCCAGGACCTCGGCGCTGGGCTGTTCGATCGGGCGTTCAACACGCTGGCAGAGAGTGACTCGACGCCGATGCACATCGGCTCGCTGCCGGGCTATTTGCGCGGCATCGAGAAAACGATCCCGGTGGACGCCTGGAAGCCGGGCGACCTGGTGATCCATAACCATCCGTATTTCGGCGCCAGCCACTCGCCGGACATCGCCATCGTCATGCCGGTGTTCCACGGCGGCGCCCTGGTCGGCTTCTCCGCCAACACGGCCCACCATGTCGACATCGGCGCCGCGACGCCGGGCCTCATCATCGACGTGCCGGACATGTTCGCGGAGGGCATGCTGTTCAACGCCGTCAAGCTGTATGACGAGGGCAAGCGCAACGAGGCGCTGTGGAGCTACATCCGCGGCAACACAAGAGTGCCGAACCTGGTGATGGGCGATCTCGCCGCGCAGATCGCCTCCGCCGAGCTGGGCGTCCGCCGCTTCCAGGAGTTGCTCAAGACCTACAGCCAGGAGACGGTGCTGCAGGCGACCCGGCAGTTGATGGACTACTCCGAGGCCGCCCTCCGGCGCGAGATCGCCAAGATGCCCGACGGGGACTACGTGGCCGAGGGCTTCATGGACGACGACGGGCGCAACCGCGGCCAGCATCTGCCGGTCAAGGTCACGGTGCGCATCCGCGGCGACGGGGTCGAGGTCGACCTGACCGGTTCGTCGCCGCAGGTACCGACGGCGTTCAACGTGCCGTTCGAGGGTTCGACCAAGGTGGCGTGCTTCTTCGCCTTCCGCGCGCTGCTGCTGGATACCTACACCAACCCCGACCCGGTGCCGGCCAACGAGGGCTCGTTCCGCCCGATCAAGGTGACGGCGCCGCCCGGCTGCATCTTCAACCCGATAGCGCCGGCGGCGGCGGAGGCGCGCTTTACCCAGATCCAGCGCGTGGTCGACCTGATCATCAAGGCATTGGCGCCGGTGCTGCCCGACCGTTGCACGGCGGGCAACGCGGCGACGCTGTCGTTCGCAGCGTTCTCCGGCGTGCGCCCCTCCGGCGAATACTGGGTGTTCCTGGAGGTGAACGAGGCGGCGATGGGCGGACGGCCGGGCTCCGACGGGCCGGACACGGTCGAGGAGCTGATGCGCAACACGCGCAACAACCCACTCGAAGACCTCGGCATGCACCTGCCGCTGGTCTGCGATCGCTATGAGATGCGCGACGACGTGTTCCCCGGCCCTGGCAAGTTCCGCGGCGGCATGGGCGTGATCAAGTCGCAGCGTTTCCTGGGCGCCGGCTCCGTCACCCACGAGTCCGACCGCCACGAGGATAAGCCTTGGGGCGTGTTCGGCGGCGGCAAGGGCCATGGCGGCCGGCTTGAGGTCTATAACGCGCATGACCCGGCCGCCATCACGCAGCACCCCGCCAAGTTCTCCGGCCTACGTACGGCCGCGGGCGACGTGATGTCCTATTTGTCGCCGTGTGGCGGTGGCTATGGCAACCCGGTGGAGCGCGATCCGCAGAACACCCTGGACGACATCCTCGACGGCTACATCACTCCCGAGCACGCCGCCGAAGTCTACGGCGTGATGGTCGATCCCGTCGACGACGGCTTTGGCTGGGCGCTGAATTTGGCGGAGACTGAAGCCCGGCGGAGCACAATGCGTTAAGGGGCGATGGACGAGGTCTCAGTGCATAAATCGCGGTCTGCTGGCTTTGGCTACCGGAGGGACGTATCGGGCCGGTCCCTCGTTCTCCGGATGGTCGATGCCCGACAAGGCCAGCAAGCCGCGCCGCCATAAGATGGTCCGGGCGCGCTGCATGGACACCGACTGGCCGAACTCCGCCCGCGTCGCGCGAACGCAGGCAGCGTTGGGATCACTGCATGTGTCACACCGATCCGTGCAACACGGCTCCTGGCGTTCTCCATCCTCCCACAACAGGATGAGGACACGTGTCCCAATGCAGACCACCCGGCTTCAGATCGGACGCCGTGCGTTTCTTGCGACTGGGCTTGCCGTTGCCGCCGCGCCTACCGGTCCGGCGCTGTCCGAGACACCGCCTGTGGAGGACGACGCTCACCGATACCGTCCGGTGCTGCACTACGCCCCGCACACTGGGCTTATGAACGGCAGGTCGGGGCGCCGGCCGACCCTGGTGCTGCTGGACGCCCTGGACGCTGCAGCGGCAATGGCAGAACTTGCCCAACCATTATGGGGCATGAAGGGCGGCTGCATGAGCTTCACGCGCCATCGCCCGATCCTACACCCGCCGCAAGCTTAGGAGGAGCCTATGACCCTGCTCAACGTTCCAGTCATCGACCTGACCCCCTATCGCGACGGCACGAACAAACTGTCGGTCGCCCGCGCCGTGGACCGCGCCTGCCGGGAGATCGGCTTCCTGGTGATCAGCGGCCACGGCGTGCCGACCGAGTTCGTCGAGCGGACCCGTGCAGCGGGCCGCGCCTTCTTCGACCTGCCGCTCGCGGAAAAGCAGCGCGTGGCCCGCCCGGCCGCCACCGTGGCGCGGGGCTACATCGGCATGGAGGAGGAGAGCGTCGGCCGCGCCCGCGACCCGAACGCGACGGCCGGCGACCTGAACGAGAGCCTGATGATTGGCCCGGTCGATGCGCCAGACGCAGCCTACGCCGCTGCCGGCGGCCCGCATTTCGCGCCGAACCTCTGGCCGGCCGAGCCGCCGGAGCTACGGCAGGCATGGAGCGGGTACTACCGGGCCATGGGCCATCTGGCCGAGACGTTGATGCGCATCTTCGCGCTGGCGCTCGGTCGCGACGAGCACTTCTTCGACGCGCTCATCGATCGTCACATCAGCCGGCTGCGGGTGCGCAATTATCCGGCGCCGGCGCCGGCGTCGCCGCCGCTGCCCGGACAAATCCGCGCCGGCGCCCACAGCGACTACGGCAGCCTGACGATCCTGTGTACGGAGGACCACGCCGGCGGACTGCAGGTCTGCAACGCCGAGGGCGATTGGGTCGATGTGCCGATCCTGCCCGACACGTTCATCGTCAACATCGGCGACCTGCTGGCGCGCTGGACCAATGATGAGTGGGTCAGCACCCTGCACCGCGTCGTCAACCCACCCGCCGGCGCCGAGGCGGCGAGCCGGCGGCAGAGCCTGGTCTTCTTCCACAACCCGAATTATGACGCCACCATCGAGAGCCTGATTGAGGGCGATCCCAAGTATTCGCCGACGACATCCGGGGCGCATCTCGCACGGCTGTTCGCCACCACCCAGAACCCCGTTGGCACCTCCGCTCGGTGATGCGTTGGGCTTATACCAGAGGCCCTATCCACTGACTGGTCTGGCCCAGATGCGACGGGTGATGGAGGCCAGGCGCTCGGGCGTGCTCATCAGCGTGTTCCAAGC
>CAXTUQ010000203.1:0-9375 GCA_964247405.1 uncultured Acetobacteraceae bacterium | reverse complement strand
GTGACGGACAGCGCCTACCGCGGCGGCACCATGGACCATCACGTGCGGCTGCAAGGCGGCGCGGTGCTGCTGGTGTCGCAGCCGCTGGCGGATGGCGTGGGCGCCGGGCTGCTCGCGCCGGGGAGCGCCGTCGCGGTGTCCTGGCCGCCCGAGGCGTGCGTGCTGCTGTCCGAATGAACCGCCCCGGATGAACCGTTCTGCCGTGCTGGCGCCGGTCTGGCTCTGGCTGCTGCTGTTCGTGGCGCTGCCGGTGGTGATCGTGGCGGCGCTGTCGTTTTCCACCTCCATTCCCGGCGTGCCGCCGTACACCCCGCTGCTGCGGCCGCCGGACCCGGCCAACTACGCGGCGCTGACCGATGACGCTTTCTACTTGGACGCCGCGCTGAAAAGCCTCGCGGTGGCCGGGGTATCATCTGTGTTCTGCCTGCTGATCGGCTACCCCATGGCGCTGGCCATCGCACGCGCCCCGGACCGCTGGCGCTCCTTGCTGCTGCTCGGCGTCATGCTGCCGTTCTGGACCGGGTTCCTGCTCCGCATCACCGCCTGGATCGGACTGCTGCGCGACGAGGGCTGGATCAACGCGGCGCTGCAAGCCGTTGGCCTTCCAGCATTGCGCCTGCTCTACACCGATTTCGCGATGTATGTCGGCGTGACCTACGCCTACCTGCCGTTCATGATCCTGCCGCTCTACGCCCGCCTGTCCCGTCGCGACCCGGCACTGGAGGAGGCCGCGGCCGACCTCGGCGCCAATCCCTGGACCGCGTTCCGCACCGTCACCCTGCCGCTCTCCGTGCCCGGCATCGTCGCCGGCCTCGCCCTCGTGTTCATTCCGGCGATGGGCGAGTACGTGATCCCGGAGCTGCTGGGCGGCCCCGGCGCACAGACCATCGGGCGGGCGCTGTGGAACGAGTTCTTCTCCAACCGCGACTGGCCCATGGCGGCGACGGTGGCGAACGCGCTGCTGCTGGCGTTGCTCCTGCCCATGGTGGCGCTGCGGGCGCGGCAATGAGGCCGGGACGATGAGGCGGGGCTGGTTTCTCAACGCTTGCCTGCTGCTCGGCTACGCCTTCCTGTACGTGCCGGTGGTGCTGCTGGTGGCAACCAGCTTCAACCCGAACCGGCTGACCACCGTGCTGTCCGGCTTCTCGCTGCGCTGGTACGCGGCCTTGTGGGCGGACGACAAGCTGATCGAGGCGGCGCTGCTGTCGCTCCGTATCGCGGCCTTGTCGGCGACGGGGGCCACGGTGCTCGGCACGCTGGCCGGGTTTGCGCTGGCGCGGTTCGGGCGGTTCGGTGGCCGGGGCGCATTCGCCGCCCTGCTCTCCGCGCGCTTGGTGCTGCCGGACGTGCTGGTCGGGCTGTCGCTGCTGCTGCTATTCGTGCAGATGGAGCAGACGCTCGGCTGGCCCGCCGGGCGCGGGGCGCTCACCATCACGCTGGCGCATGTCTCGGTCAGCCTGTCCTACGTCGCCGTGGTGATCGAGGCGCGGCTCGCCGATGCGGGGTCCGATCTGGAGGATGCGGCGATGGACCTCGGCGCGTCGCCCTGGGCGGCGTTTGGCCTCGTGACGCTGCCGCTGCTCGGCCCGGCGCTGCTGTCCGGCTGGCTGCTGGCGTTCACCCTGTCGCTGGATGACCTGGTGGTGGCGACCTTCGTCTCCGGGCCGGGCGCCAGCACGTTGCCGATGGTGGTGTTCTCCGCGCTGCGCCTGGGCGTGACGCCGGAGCTGAACGCGCTGGCGACGGTGATCCTGGCCGTGGTTTCAGTGGCGCTGGGCGGCGCTTGGTTTGTGCAACAAAGGGCCGGGCGCGCGGTTGTGCCGGGGCAGGCAGGGGCATAAGGTCCGGCGGTCGCAGAAACTGGTAGTCATACATGCAGCTCATCGCCGAACGCCTGGACCGGATCAGCCCGAGCCAGACCATCGCCATCTCCACCAAGGCGCGGGCGTTGAAGGCCGAAGGGCGGGACATCATCAGCCTCTCGGCCGGGGAGCCGGACTTCGACACCCCGCAGAACGTCAAGGACGCGGCGATCCGCGCCATCCAGTCCGGCGACACCAAGTACACCGATGTCCCCGGCACCAAGGCGCTGCGCCAGGCGGTCGCCGACAAGTTCAAGCGCGACAGCGGCCTCGACTACAGCGCGGACGAGATCATCATCTCGACCGGCGGCAAGCAGGTGATTTTCAACGCCATGCTCGCGACCATGAACGCGGGCGACGAGGCGGTGATCCCGACGCCATGCTGGGTCAGCTACCCCGACATCGTCTCGCTCGCGGACGGCACGCCGGTGTTCGTGCCGTGCGGGCAGAACAACGGCTTCAAGCTACGCGCGGAGGACCTGGAAGCGGCGATCACGCCCAAGACCAAGTGGTTCATGCTGAACAGCCCCTGCAACCCGACCGGCGCCGCCTACTCGGCCGAGGAGTTGCGCCCGATCTGCGACGTGCTGCTGCGCCATCCCGACGTGTGGGTGTTCACCGACGACATCTACGAGAAGCTGGTCTATGACGGCTTCAAGGCGGCGACGGTCGTGCAGGTCGAGCCGCGGCTGCGCGACCGCACGGTGACGATGAACGGGTGCAGCAAAGCCTACGCGATGACCGGCTGGCGCATCGGCTTCGCCGGCGCCCCGGTGCGGCTGATCAAGGCGATGGACAAGCTGCAGTCGCAGAGCACGTCCAACACCAGCAGCGTCAGCCAGGCCGCCGCGGTCGAGGCGCTGACGGGTCCGCAGGGCTTCATCGGCGAGATGGTCGCCACCTACAAGACCCGGCGCGATTTGGTGGTGTCCACGCTGAACAAGGCGCCGGGCCTGAACTGCCACTCGCCGGAAGGCTCGTTCTACGTGTTCCCCAGCATGCAGGGCTGCATCGGCAAGACCAGCCGCGGCGGCGCGGTCATCAAGGACGACGAGAGCTTCGTGACCGCGCTGCTGCAGGAGGAGGGCGTCGCCACGGTGCACGGCGCGGCGTTCATGTATCCCGGCCATTTCCGCATCAGCTACGCGACCGACACGGAAAGCCTGGTGAAAGCCTGCGAGCGCATCCAGCACTTCTGCGAGGGGCTGCGTTAACCCATGCCCGAGTTCGCGCAGCGGCTGGGCCGCGCGCCGGTCGCGGCCACCGTCGCCATGACGGCAAAGGCGCGGGCCATGCGGGCGCAGGGGATCGAGGTCATCGCGCTCACCATCGGCGAGCCTGACTTCGACAGCCCACCGCACGCCATCGAGGCCGCGCGTCAGGCCGGGCTGCGCGGCGACACCAAGTACCCGCCGCAGGACGGTCAGCCCGCGCTGAAGCAGGCGATCCAGCGCAAATTCCGGCGCGACTCCGGCCTGGAGTTCGCATTGGACGAAATCATGGTCAGCAACGGCGGCAAGCAGGTCATCTTCAACGCCCTGATGGCGACGCTCGACGACGGCGACGAGGTGGTCATCCCCGCGCCGTACTGGGGCGCCTATCCCTTGATGACCCGCGTGGTCGGCGGCGAGCCGGTAGTGGTGAGCTGCCCGCAGAACAACGGCTTCAAGCTGCGCCCGGAGGACCTGGACGCGGCGATCACCCCGCGCACCAAGTGGCTGCTGCTGAACTTTCCCAATAACCCGACCGGCGCCGCCGCAACACGGGATGAGCTCGCGGCGCTGGCCGAGGTCATGCTGCGCCACCCGCACGTCTGGATTCTCTCCGACGACATGTACGAGCACCTGGTGTACGACGGGTTTGAGCACAGCACGATGGCCGCCGTGGAACCACGGCTGCGCGACCGGGTGCTGACGGTCAGCGGCGTGTCGAAGACCTACGCGATGACCGGCTGGCGCGTCGGCTTCGGCGCCGGGCCGCGCGGTCTGATCCGGGCAATGACGAGCATCCAGGGCCATGTCGCGGCCGGCGTCTCCACGATTGGCCAGGCCGCCGCCGCCGCCGCGCTGGACGGGCCGCAGGATGAGGTGCCGCGCATGGTTGCCGCGTATCGCCGCCGCCGCGACTTGGTGCTCGACGCGCTGGCGGAGGCGCCGGGCATCGCCTGTCACCGTCCGGAAGGCGCGTTCTACGTGTATCCCAACATAGCGGGCTGCCTCGGCAAGACGACGGCCGCGGGCACGCGGATTGGTACGGACGAGGACTTCGCCCTGGCGCTGCTGGAGGAGCAGCACGTCGCGGTGGTGCACGGCGCGGCGTTCGGCATGTCGCCCTTTCTCCGCATCAGCTACGCCACCGACGACGCCTCGCTCGCCGAGGCCTGCCGCCGCATCGTCGCGTTCTGCGCCGCCCTGCGCTGACCCGGCGCCCATGCTGCTGAGGCCGGGCCGGGACAGCGACGCCGACGGGTTCATCGCCCTGATCGGCCGTTGCTGGTCCGACTATCCCGGCTGCGTCCTGGAGATGGAGCACAAGGAGCAGGAGCTTTTCGCGCTCGAGTCGTACTGCGCCGGGCGCGGCGGGGCGTTGTGGACGGCGGAGGACGGGGGCGCCGTCGTCGGCATGGCGGCGATCCTGCCGGCGGAGGGCGGGGCTTGGGAGCTGAAGAAGCTCTATGTCCACCCGGACGCCCACGGATCGGGCCTTGGGCCGCGCCTGCTGCGGACCGCGGAGGCGCACGCGGCGTCTTCCGGGGCGTCCCGTTTGGTGCTGTGGTCCGATACGCGGTTCACCCGGGCGCATCGGTTCTACGAGAAGCAAAGCTGGGTGCGGGATGGGCCGATCCGCGCGCTCGACGACATTTCCCGCACGCTTGAGTTCGGCTATGCGAAGCCGCTGGACGGGGTGCTGGCGCTCGGCGCGTCCGCCGCCGCCTCGGCGGAGCGGCGGCTGGCCGAGATCCTGGTGGCTTGCGTCGAGGGCGGCGCGTCGGTGTCGTTCCTGGCGCCGCTGCCGCTCGACGCGGCGCGGACCTATATGCGCGGCGTGGCCCAGCAGGCTGCGTCCGGGCGGTGCATCCTGCTGGCGGCCTGGGCCGGCGGCGTGCTGTCCGGCACGGTGCGGGTGCAACTCGACACGCCGCAGAACCAACCGCACCGGGCCGAAGTCTGCAAGATGCTGGTCCACCCCGACGCGCGCCGCCACGGCCTCGGCGAGGCTCTCATGCTGGCGGCGGAGGCTGCCGCGGCGGGCGCCGGGCGCACGCTGCTGACGCTTGACACGTTCACCGGCGGGGCAGGGGAGCGGTTGTACCGCCGGCTCGGCTGGACAGAGGCCGGGGTGATTCCCGGCTACAGCATTGATGCCGCGGGCCGCCTGGAGGCGACAACGCTGTTCTTTAAGCGGCTGCCTTCCTGATGCGGAGGCGGCCTGTGTCGGGCTGTTGCTTTCGGCTTATGCGCTGGCGCATCCTTCCTGCGGGTGTCTGAGGCGACGTCCCAAGCAAAACGCAGGAGGAGCTTTCATGCCGATGTATTCGCAAGGCGGCCCGACGCGCCGCCATGTCCTGATAGGGGCAGCCGCCGGAGCGGCGCTCGTGCTGCCAGGCCGTGGCTTGGCCAAAATGGCAGCGAGCCAAACCCAGGCGCCGTATTTCTACCGCTTCAAGCTTGGCTCGGCCGAGTGCACGGTGGTGACGGACGGGCAATTGCCGTTGGGCGACCCGAACGCCTCGTTCAAGAACATCACCAAGGACGAGATCAGCCGCGAGTTGGTGGACAATTTCCTGCCCACCAATAATGCGGTGCTTGAGCAGAACGTGCTGGTGGTGAACTTCGGCGACCGGCTAGTGCTGTTCGACACCGGCATGGGCACCGACACGCTGTTCGGCAAGACCACGGGGCAGCTGCAGGCGAGCCTGAAAGCGGCGGGCATCGCCCCCGCCGACGTGGACGCAGTGGTGATGAGCCACGCGCATATCGACCATTGCGGCGGGCTGGTCGCAGATGACGGCACGCTCCACTTCCCGAACGCGCGGTATTTCCTTGGCGAGCCGGACTTCGCCTATTGGACCGACGACAGCAAGATCCCGGCCGACTATCCGGCACGGCCTCACTTCCTCGCGCAAGCGCGGAAGAACCTGCTGCCGATCAAGGACCGGATCACCTTTTACAAGAACGAACAGGAGATCCTGCCGGGGATCACGGCCTTGGACGCGCCGGGCCACACGGTCAGCCACTCGGTGTTCATGATCAACTCTGGCAACAGCAAGCTGTGCTACATCGGCGACCTGGCGCACCATCCGGTGCTGCTGTTGGAGCACCCGCGGACGCAATTCGCCTACGACACCGACCCGGTGCAGATGGCGGAAAGCCGGGTGCGGTGGATGGACATGTTCGCGGCCAACCGCATCCCGGTCCTGGCCTACCACTTCGCCTGGCCGGGCGTCGGGCACGTGGCGAAGGCGGGCGAGGGATACCGGTATTTCCCGATGCCGTTAAACCTCGAAGGGATCAACGCCATCTGAATATCGAGCCTGCAGCGTGCGACACCGGCTCATGCGGCGCTGGGCTGGTGCCGTGCGCGAATGGTTCAGGACCGTGTCGGAGGGCCTGGGTTCGCGTCAAAGCCCGTTTGCCAAACCGGCGCGCGCTTTTCCAGGAACGCGTCGATCCCTTCATGCGCGTCCCGCTCCTGCATGTTGCGCACCATGACGGCGGCGGCGTACTCGTAGGCGCCGGCCAGCGGCATCTCGGCTTGCGCGTAGAACGCCGGCTTGCCCAAGCCCACCGTCACCGGGCTTTTGGACGCGATCCGCTGCGCCAGCGCCCGCACGGCGTCGTCAAGTGCCCCCTCCGGCACCGCATGGTTGACCAGGCCGAGCGCCGCCGCCCGGGGCGCGTCCAGCATCTCGCCAGTCAGCAGCATCTCCATCGCGGCCTTGCGGCCCACGGCGCGGGACAGCGCCACCATGGGGGTCGAGCAGAACAGGCCGATATTGACGCCCGGCGTCGCGAACCGCGCCGTGTCCGCCGCCACCGCCAAATCGCAACTCGCCACAAGCTGGCACCCGGCCGCCGTCGCGATGCCGTGCACCCGGGCGATCACCGGCACGCGCAGCCCGACGATGCGCTGCATCAGGCGGGAGCACTGGGCGAACAGCGCCACGTGCGCGTCCCGATCCAGCCCGCGCAGTTCCCGCAGGTCATGCCCGGCGCAGAACGCCGGCCCGGCGCCGGCGACCACCACGGCCCGGATGGCGGGATCGGCCTCGATGTCGGCCAGCGCCGCCTCCAGCGCCGTCATCAACGGCATGGACAGCGCGTTGCGGGCGGCCGGGCGGTTCAGCGTGAGCCAGGCGACCGCGTCCTGGTCTTGGCGCAGCAGGAGGGCTTCGTTGGACATGGCGGCCTCTGGGCGTTCAGAACAGGAAGCCGTGAAGATGCGTCAGGACTTCGCCCGGCGCCTCCTCGGCCAGATAATGCCCGCTGTTCACGGCGGCGCCGGTCACGTCCGCGTTGCAGTAATCCCGCCAGATGGCGAGGGGGTCATACCATTTGCCAATGTATCCCTTGCTGCCCCATAGCACCAGCATCGGGCACTCGACCCGGCGCCGCTCGGCGCGGCTCGTGCGGTCATGCTCCAGGTCTATCGAGATGGCGGCGCGGTAGTCCTCGCACATGCCGGTGATCATGTCGGGGTTCCGCACGGCGGCAAGGTAGTCCGCCAGGGCTTCCTCCCGGAAGAAGCCCGGCGGCTTCGGCTCTCGCGAGGAATGCTTGTGGAACCATACCTCCGGCGCCGCATTGATCAGGTCTTCCGGGAATGGGTGCGGCTGGGCGAACCAGAACCAATGGTAGTAGCCGAGCGCGAACGCCATGTCGGTACGCTCGAAGTGCTCAATCGTCGGCACGATGTCCATGACCGCGAGCGACTGCACGCGGCCCGGGTTGTCGAGGGCCAGCCGGTGCGCCACCCGCGCGCCGCGGTCGTGGCTGACCACGCCGAAGCGCTCGTGACCGAATGTCGTCATCAGCTCCGCCATGTCCCGCGCCATGGCCGCCTTGGCATAGGGCGCGTGGTCGGCGGTGGGACCCGGCTTGAAGCTGCCGCCGTAGCCGCGCAGGTCCGGGCAGATCAGGGTGAAGCGCTCCGCCAGGGCCGGGGCGACGGCGTGCCACATGGCATGGGTCTGCGGGTTGCCGTGCAGCAGCAGCAAGGGCGGGCCGGAGCCGCCGCGACGCAGCCGAAGCGCGCCGCCGCCCACGTGAGCGGTCGTCAACTCGAAATCCCTGAAAAAGTCGGCCATCCAAGCCTCGCACTCAGCCGGCGCAAGCATAGCACCGGGGAGCGCCGGTCAACAGGCCAGGCACGGCTTCGGCACGTCCCTCGATTGACGCGGCTGCACCGGGATGTGGTATCCCACGCCCGATGCCGAGCACGAAAAAGCGACTCCACCGCAAGCGTCCCGCAGTCCGGGCCACCCGGTGAGCGCGCTTCGGGATGGCGGCGTGGTGGTGGTCGGGGCGGGGGCAGCCGGGTTGTCCGCGGCCCTGCACCTGCGCCGTCACGGCGTGCCGGCCGTGCTGCTGGAAGCGTCCGGCCGGGTTGGCGGGCGGGCCTGCACCTCGTGCCCGGCGCTGCTCGGCCACGCGGCGTTCGACCACGGCGCGTCCTGGCTGCACGCGGCCCAGCGCAACCCGTTGACCGCCTTCGCCCACCCCGGCGAGGACACGCTGACCAACTCCGACGACACCCGGACCGAGCGCCTGTTCGTCGCCGGCCGCCCTGCCGACGCCGGCGAGCAAGCCGCCTACGACGCCGCCTGGGACCGCCTCGACGAGATCGTCGCCCCGGCGCTCGCGGCGGATCAGGAGGATCGCAGCCTTGCCGAAGCAATGGCGCCGATGCGGGACGACCCTTGGGCCGCGGCGGTCGCGGGTTGGGAGGGCGCGATCATCGCCGCCGCCGATGCGGACGTGTTGAGCCTGCGCGATTGGCGCCAGAACCGCCTGGACGGCCCCAACCTGACCGTGCGCGGCGGCCTGGGCGCTTTCGTCGCCCGGCGCCTTGCAACCGATGTCGAGCTGAACACGCCCGTGACCGCCATCGCCTGGGACTTTGCCTCCGGCGTGCGGGTGGAGACCGCGCGTGGGGCGATCCATGCCGCGGCCTGCATCGTGACCGTGTCGACCGGCGTGCTGGCCTCCGGCGCGATCCGCTTCACGCCGGCCCTGCCGCATCCCGTGCAGGCGGCGGTTGCCGGGCTGCCGATGGGGCTGCTGTCGAAGGTGGCGCTGCCGGCCGCCGGGGCGGACCGGCTTGGGCTGCCGGCGGACACCGGCCTCGCGCGGCAAATGGCCGAGGGCCGCGCCAACATGGCGTTCATCGCCTGGCCCGGCGGCGCAGGCCACGTCATCGGCTTCATCGGCGGCCGGGCCGCCTGGGCCTTGGCGGGCGACCCCGCGGCGGCGGAGGCGCTGGCCCGGGACGAGCTGCGAGCTATGCTGGGCGG
>CAXTUQ010000202.1:1672-9386 GCA_964247405.1 uncultured Acetobacteraceae bacterium | reverse complement strand
CGGACGACCTCGCGGCCGGGCGGAGCACGTTCATGGTCGAGATGCTGGAGACTGCCGCCATCCTGAACCAGGCGACCGGGCGCTCGCTGGTGATCCTCGACGAGGTGGGCCGCGGCACGTCGACGCACGACGGGCTGGCGATCGCGCAGGCCTGCATGGAATACCTCCATGACGTCGTGCGGTGCCGCACGCTGTTCGCCACGCACTTCCACGAATTGGCCGAGGTGGCGGGCGCCCTGCCGCGGGCCGTGTGCATGGCCATGGACGCCACGGCGGGCCGGCACGGGGACGTGTTCACCTACCGGATCGGCCCCGGCCGGGCCGGGCGGTCGCACGGACTGAAGGTGGCCGCACTTGCCGGTTTGCCGGCGCCTGTACTCTCGCGCGCGGCGGAACTGCTTGCAGGCTACACGTCCGCTGCCTCATCGGACCCGGAAGCTTGATAAACGGCAGCGACGGCTTGCGGGTTGGTGGCGCGGTCAGTGCGTAAGATGACGCATAGTTCGTCATTCGTCTGCCGTTGCAATGTTTGGGCATGTTGCTGACCATTAGCGTCCAGGTTGCCGCATCCTACGAGCGCCACGGCTGGCGCCGGTTCAGTGAGGTGCTATGCCACCCGCCAAGCACGAGCAGCATTTGCATGATGAAGGAATCGTAGGCGGCGGCTGTTGCAGTTGGTGAGGCCGTCGTTTGATGAACTGGTACAGCCTGCCACTGCCATTTCGGCCTTGCTGATGGGGCCGAAGGGCTGCGCCTGGAACACCTAAGCCGTGCCAGGCGTGTCGCTTGTCGTGCTGAATGCTGTCGTCGTATCCAAGCTCGTGCCCGCGTGCTGACTAAGGCTAAAGTACAATGAACAGGATTGAGCTGCATGTTTGATGTCGAGAAGCACCTGGCTGACAGTGCCGCCGCGGCTGGCTTCACTCAGCAGGGTGCGGTCGAGGTGGCCCGCTTCATCGGTGCGCTGACGCGGCTGGCTGGTCCGCGCCGGGCACTCGAACTTGGTACCGGCATGGGCCTGACGACCCACCACATCCTGAGCAACCTTCCGGCGGACGGAGTGCTGGACAGTGTTGAGAGCGACCAAACCCTGATCGAGGTCGCCAGGAAGACGATTGGCGGTGACGAGCGCCTCCGGCTGCACAACAGGTTGGGCGAGGACTTCATCGGTGAGGCATCAGGAGCGATGGGTATGACTTGGTGTTCGCGGACACCTGGCCAGGGAAGTACTTCCTGCTGGATGAAGTGCTGGGGATGGTAAAGCCCGGCGGGCTGTACGTAATTGATGACATGAACCACAGCAACGACTGGCCAGACGGGCATGAGGAGAAGGCGCGCAACTTGCTGGCGCACCTCCAGGGCCTCGAAGGGTGGAGTTTCTCCTACTACACGTTCGGAACTGGCGTCGGTATAGGCCAAAAGCACTTGGCGGAGCAGCTTACCTAGATTCGGCGATCAAGGCTGATCCAGCCAGGGGAATGCGCCAAATGTCAGCATCTGATCCAGCGCAAAAGTTCGATCCGGCACGGGCGGGCGAGTACCAGGCACAGAGCCGCATCGCACTTGCCGGCTACGACGCCTGTCACGAGCTGGCCACCTGCATGTTGGCTACCGTGGTCGGACCGGGCACCGCGGCGCACATCCTGGTCGTGGGTGCCGGAGGCGGCGCGCAGGAGATCGTCACAGCAGGCAAGCTAGAACCGGCCTGGCGCTTCACGGCCGTTGATCCGTCCCGGCCCATGATGGACATTGCCGCTGCCCGCTTGGAGGAGCACGGCCTGGCTGGGCGGACCGAAAGCCATCTCGGCTACGTGGACGGCTTGCCGGACGTGCGCCGCTTCGACGCGGCAACGCTGATCGGCGTGTTGCACCATCTACCGGGCGATGTGGCAAAGCGGCACATCCTTCACGCAATTGCGGCCCGCTTGCTGCCCGGCGCTCCCCTGATCCTGGCCGGGAACCGCCTCGCCTACGCCGACCATCCCACACTCCTGGCAGCTTGGGGTGAGCGATGGCGTATGCAGGGCAGCACGCCCGGGGAGGTTAAGGCCAAGCTCGGCAAAATCCTGCAAGGGGCCGATCCCCCCGCCTCCGAAGAAGCTGTGGCGGCGTTGCTCGCCGAAACCGGGTTCGGTCAGCCGACCTGGTTCTTTTCAAGCCTGTTCTGGGGAGCCTGCATTGCGCGACTGGCGGTGTAGGCAGGAGAGCCGCCGGGCCAACTGCCCGATCCTCTCGGATTTGCACGGTGCAAAATCTGCCAATGCCCCGACCAGATCAACCACGGGAGTGCAAGCTACATTGTCCGTCAAATGAACCTCGGCGGACATGCGCGCCAGACTTTACGCACGCACGAACGCTAACGCCCGCACACACCGGCGGCACGGACCATGGGAGCAAGGTAGGCGGCGAAGCGGGCGTGTCCTTCGGCACTGAAGTGCTGGCCATCAGCAAGACGGTAGGGGCCGGCAATGTCTTCTAGGTCGTCGAGCGTCACGAGCTTCGCGCCCTGCTGCGCCACGGCACGTTGGATCGAGTCGATGTTCGACGAGGTGCCTCGTGCGCTCCCGCGACGTTCGTCGTTCCCGCCAGGTTGCAGGATGACGAGCTTGGTGCCGGGTCCGATGACACCGGGGAGCCTGTCCAGCATCATGTCGGTCGTGTCTCCCGCCCTGCCGGCGTTGAGGATGCGGACATGGCACCCCTGGGATGCAAGCAGGCGTTCGAGCTGTGCGGGATAGGCTTGGTCGGGGGAAACGCCATCGGCAGTCCGGCCACGCCCCCGACCGGCCGTGTTGCTCGCCCCCAGCGCGACGACGTCGTAAGACGTGGCCGAGAGGGTGGCCGCAGGCGGGCTTGCTCCGCTGATGGAAGGCGGGCCTGCACATCCGGCGAGAACCGAGGCGACGCAGAGGAACAGCCCGAGACGCTTCATGGAACAGTCTCCGAGTAGTGTCCCGCAAAGCTCGCCAGCAGGATGTTGCGTACACCTCCAGGCACCGTGCCCTCTACAGCCGCTCCTCACCAGAGGACGACGCTCAGGCCGGCAGCTCATAACCGATGGCGGCCTCTGTTTCGAGGGTGCGCTGAACGGCTGGACGGGCCAGCATCCGGTCGTGGTGGGCAAGGAGGTTCGGAAAGGCGTCCCGCGGCGGCCGAAGCGAAGCGTTCAGCCGCCAGAACAAGCGGAACAGGTGGATGTCGGCCACGGAGTAGCGGCTGAGGACCCAACCCGGGCCGGCCATCTTCGCGTCCGCGATCTTATACACGCTCATGGCGTGGTCGAGGCCGCGCCGCCGGGCCGGGTGCAGCGTTGAAGCGATGAAGGACAGCCACGAAAGGGCCTGCGCCTCGGCCTCGGCGCCTTCGGGCAGCAGCTCCGCTTCCGGGAAGCGCCGGGCCAGGTAGAACAGGATCGCAGCCACCTCCGTCAGTGGCCGGCCACCAACGAGGAGGGTGGGCACCTTGCCTTCCGGGTTGAGCGCCAAGTAGGCCGGCACCCTGTTCTCCCGCCGATAGAAGGAGAGTGGGCGCGCGTCGAAAGCGGCGCCGACCTCGTGCAGCGCGATGTGAACGGCCATCGAGCTTGCGCCCGGCGCGAAGTACAGCGTCAGCACCCTTCAGCCAGCGACGCTGGGACGCACCTTCTGCCAGTTGGCCGGCAGCGGGGTGGCGCGGCCCTCATGCAACCTGGGGCCGCCACGCGATGACGCCCTCCGTCCGCGCCCGCACATCGGGCGACGCCAGGCAGGTGGCGACGGTCTCGTAGCCGGGGGCGCCTGGACGGGCGGTGACGAGTGTTGGCGGGCCGTGGTTGGCAGGGCAGAGGATAATGGCCTCGTCGGCGCCCACGGCATCCAAGTCCAGGATGGAGGAGGAGCGCGTGAGCAGGAAGAGCGGCCGCGCGCCAGGTCCACGGTGGCGCAGGTGGGCGATCAATGCTTCTTGCGTGGCGCCGTCCAGCCCTTGCTCCACCATGTCGATGACCAGCACGGCCGGGCCATTGGTTTCCAAGCAGGCGAGCAGCGCGGTCAGCGCCGCCGAGGCCGCGGCGCCGTCCTCGACCAGCCAGGCCAGGGTTTGGTCAACCCGCGATCCGAGGGCCGGATCGGCATCCAGCCGCGCCTGCGCCGCCATGCCCCCGTCCGCCAGCCGGTCCAAACCTAGGAAAGCGGCGCCGGGCAGGGCTTCGGCCAGGCACCGGGCCAGCCGCGTCTTGCCGCTGCCCAACGGGCCGATGATGTAGGTGAGCGGCCGTACGCCGCGCAGCTCGAACCGTTCGCCGCCCCAAGGCCAGGGAAGGTCGAAGGCGGCAAAGGGTTCGCTGGTGGGGTCCAGCAGGCGCACCAGCTCCCCGGCGGCGGGAACCTGGCCCTGGGCAAGGCCGGCCCGTAGGCCGCGGACCTTCTCGACAGTGCCGGCAAGGTGGCTAAGCTGATTTTCGAGTGCGGCCTGATGTGTGGCCAGGGCGCTTGCCAAGCTCACAAGGTTGCCTTCCAGCACGCGCGCGACCTGGGCGAGGCTGAGGCCAAGTGCGCGCAACGCCACCACCTCGGCGGCGCGGGCCATCTCACCAGGACCGTAGGCCCGCCACCCGGCCCCGGTGCGGGCCGGGGCCACCATGCCACGCCGCTCGTAGAGCCGGAGCGCCTTGGGGGACACGCCAAGCTGCCGAGCGGCTTCGGACGGGCTGAGGAACGGGGCGGAAGGGTTCACGAATCACCTCGGCTGCTGACCGCCCTCCTTATCGGGGCGGTCCCAGGGGCCAGGTCAACTGGCGATTTGTGGTGTTCGCCCAACAAAGCCAGCCGGGCATTCGGGGTTACAGAGCGCGGTAGGCGCCTTCAATCAGCAAGGGCACGCACGCGCTGACTTCCGTCTCGAAGGCGACCTCCACGTCGCGGTGGAAGCCTCTCTCCACCAGTTCGCATCCTGATACCGACGCCTGGATCAGCCGCGGCAAATCAGGCCGGGCCGAGCGAAAGGCGTCGCGGGCGACCTGTGCCTCGGGTGAGCAGGGTAGCCCCAAGTGGTGGATGATCGCGCCGGCGCCCAGCAAGTCCTCTACTGCCGGTCGCAGGCCCCCGTCCGGCCAGCGTTCCCCCGCTGGAACCACACCGACCATGCCGCTGCCTGCCATCTCACGCGCCGCGCACGCGACGGCGGCAGCGTTCCGCAGACAGCCGGCCATCACGGGCGTTCCGCCACCGGCCAGCGACAGCCGCGAACCGTTTGGTGAAGGCAGCATGAGCTTTGTTCTAACAGCGACGGCCAGCAAACTGGCCGGCGAAAGGCTGATCTGTCCACCAGCGGCCTGCCGCGGCTGCGCCAATACGGCACCGACGCGATCTGCCGCGGCCTGTGCCGCCACCTTGTCGCCGTACGGGAAGGGAAAAACAGCCGCGCCCCTCGATGCTGCCACGTCCACCGCGGTTGAGAACGACAGCACGTCCACGATGACCAGCACGGATGCCCGCTCCCGCAGAGCTTCAACGCCAGCCATGCCCCACTCTGCCAGAACTGATTCCACGCTCCGTCGTCCACCCCATGCAAGGTCAGCGTAACCCAGCAGCGTGCCCGTGTCCGTCAAAACAACCCTGCCGGACACGTTGCGATGATGGTCCGCTCGCGACCCGCACCGAACTCTCGCACCAGACCCGTGATACTACCCCGCTTCCTCTATGGTAGGTATGGCATGCCAGAAGGAGTCGGTCGCAATGAAATGCCTGCGCATCTATGCCACCCCGGATGGCGAGTCGCATTTCGATGAAGTCGAATTACCGACGACGAAGAGGTCGGTGCATCCCGATGCCGTGCCGTTCGACGTTACCGCCAGTTATCCGGCGTCCCGCGTCCGCATCACCCGCATCCCGGCGGGCATGCGCGAGGTTGCCTGGCATACGGTCCCAGACCCAAACCTTACGGTCAGGCTGGATGGTTCGGTTGAATACGAGACGAGCGACGGAGAGTTGCGCCACGTGCAGGCAGGTGGCTTCGTGTTGGTGGAAGACACGCAAGGCAAAGGCCATCTGTCACGCCACTCCCCAGAGGCGCAAACCGTCATCTGGATCTCGCTGCCGAACGGCCTCGATTTGCCGCCCGCATAGTTCGTCTGAGCACGCCGTCGGCGCCGCTGCCGAGAGTCTGCTTTTCCTCCATAGCAGCTATCCCTCGGCTGGAAAGGGGGCTACGACGGCTTTCCAAAGCGCAGCCACGCTTTCGATGGCCTCCCCACGGCGCAGTGGCCGACCAGAGGGCACGAGGGCTTCCACATCATCAGCTAAGGCGAGGGCCTCATCCACCAGCTCCCGCAATACATCGTGGGTCGGCATCAGCTTGGATGGGTCCGGTACCAGCTCATGCCCGAGGTTCGCGTTCCGGTGCCACCCTAACATTTTCAGCCGGCCGTCTTCCTTGTCCTTTAAGCGATCAAGGCGTGCATGAAAGGCTACGATCCGATCTCGAACCGTTGTCGAGGCTTCTTCAGGGTCTACGCCATCCCACAACACGGCCATGGAGTTGGCCGCATCCTTGATCAAAGCCTCGGCGACGCCGGGAGAACGTAAGTGCTTCTGAAAGATTTGGAGATTCCTCCTGCCCTCGGCTGGACCCTCCAGCAGCCGGACAACAACTATCACCAGCATGTCCAGAGAGGCTTTCTCGTAAACGACGGCAGCAAGCTCCGCCTGAGAGCCTCTGATGGCCGGCCGCAACTCAGCCGCTTGGTCAAAGGTGCTCCATACTTCCCAAAGGTGCAGCGCCTCTTCCGCGGTATGCATGATGCGGCTGCTGCAATGCTTCAGCACGGCGAGGGCCGCCTTGACCTCCGTCACACGCCGCTCACCCCCGACCCGGCCACCCTGTGACGTGTTCCCAGGTAGCTCATTGCCGTAACATAGGAGCCGGCGTCTATGATTGCCAGCCTAGAGCGGCCTCAGTGGGCTGTCCGGCAAACCAACCCTGACGGACACGCGGCGGCGATGCCGCGGCCTCTGCCAGGTTTTCCTGCCTTGTAGTGGCTGGAGGTTCGGCAGCGGAACCGGAAGTGCATTTTGTCCTGCCATGCGGCTCGGTACATCACCCGCGTCGGCCTGCGACGCCGAGGGCGGAAGCGGCAACCAGCACGGCCGCACCGCCGTACAGCAGCGACGCCGGCAGGACGGGCAGCAGCAGCCCCGCCAGCAGCGGACCGGCGCCCGCGCCGAGATCGCGCCAGGTCGCCATCTTGGCCAGCGCCGACACCCGCGCCGGGCCGGGGTTGTCCGCTGCAACGACCGGTGCGGGCAGCGGCTGGATCAACCCGCGCACCATCACGACCAGCACCGCCCCACTCCACAGCAGCCCCGTCCCCACCATGGCGAGGCCGACCGCCGCGGCGAGCGACAGCAGCACCAGCAGCCGCCGCGCCCCGTGCCGGCCGGCCAAGGCGCCGCCGAGAGGTCCCAAGGCAATCTCGGCGACGTAGCGCAAGGCGAGAGCCGCCCCAGCAGCGAGGGCTGCACGGTCCGGCACCGCAGCCGGGGCTAGCACCGAAAGACCAATCACGAACAGGCCGTCCAGCGTCAGCCCTTGCACGAAGGACCACACGTCCAGCCGGGACGGCACGGCAAGGCGCGGGCCGCCCGGCGCGCGTCCGCCTCCCGCTTCCGGGTCACGCGGCAGCCGGAGCGCGAAGGGGATGGCGAGCAGCGCCGCGGCGGCCAGCACGAGGAAGGCC
>CAXTUQ010000202.1:0-1662 GCA_964247405.1 uncultured Acetobacteraceae bacterium | reverse complement strand
CCTGCGACAAGGCGGCGCCGCCGAGCATCCCCAGCATGGGACCAGCGGCGATGATCGCGCGCGAGCGCCCGCTGCGCCGGGCCGCGCCCGCCGGTTCTGCCGTGGGCAGGGCTTGGGCTGCGATGTTCAGCGCCGCGTAGCACAGGCCCCAGAGCAGGCGCGCGAGCAGCAGCGCCCACACCCCTGACAGCAGCCCGTAGCCGAGCGCCGCCACCACCGCGCCGCAGGCTGCAAGCAAGCAGGCCGGTCGGGGGCCGCGCCGGGCGTAGAGCCGTGCCACCCAGCCATAGCCTGCGATCCGCACCATACGGTTGGCGGCCAGCAACAGCCCGGCCTCGCCCAGCGTCACCCCGAACGCGGCATGGTGCAGCGGCAGCAGCAGGTAGAGCAGCACGTCAGCGGGCAGTGCGAGGCCCAGCACGAGCGAGGCGTCGCGTGAGGCGCGGTCCACGGCGGCGGTGTCCATGCAGGGATCAGGCACTTGGCCGTTACCCCATCGGTCCGTCCTGGAACGACGCTAGGCCTTGGCGGCGCCGGTCCACCACCAGGCGGGTCACGTCGGGACGGGCGTAGTGCCCGGCCAGGTCGAAGTTCTGTCGCTCGCGCCGCACCTCGCGGTGGTCCAGCATCGCCACGACCAGGTGCTCCCGCCCCGTGACCGGCTCGACCACCCACCGCCCGTCCGGCCCGGCGACGCACGACCCGCCATCGGCCAGCACGTCCGGGCACCGCTCCAGCATGGCAGCCGCCGGGCTGCCTCCCGGCACGTCCCCGCGGCGCATCAGGCCGGACACCGCCAGCACGTAGCTCCGCCCTTCCCTGGCCAGGAAGCGCGTCGTGTCACCGGTGTTGCGGAGGCTGCCTGGCCACAGCGCCACATGCAGGTCCTCACCCTGCGCGTAGAGCGCGGCCCGGGACAGCGGCATCCAGTTCTCGTAGCAGTTCAGCCCACCCGCCCTGAACGGGCCGACGGGATGCACCTGCAGCCCGTGCCCGTCGCCAGGCGCCCAGCTCAGCCGCTCCTCGTAGGTCGGCAACAGCTTGCGATGGACCGATGCGACCCGGCCATCGGCGCCGACGTGGACGCGGGAACAATAGACGCTGTGCCCACCCCGGTCGGTCGGGCGCTCGATGGTGCCCAGCATGACGGTGACGCCGAGCCGGGCGGCGGCGGCGCAGACGCCATCCAGATGGCCGGCCTCCACCTGGACGGCTTGGTCCAGGTAGTGGGCGTGGATGTCCTTCTGCAAAGCGGAGTCCCAGCGCGCCCCGTCCGTGTGCTCGATCCAGAACGGGTAGCCCGGCACCAGCGCCTCCCCGAACGCCACGAAGTCGCAGCCCGCCGCCGCAGCCTGGCCCATCCAGTCCACCACTTTTGCGAGCGTGGCTTCTCGGTCGAGCCACACCGGGGCGATCTGGGCCAGGCCCACCGTCAGCTTGTCCCGGTCATTGGCTGGTATCACTTCGTCCCCCCCCCCGCTGCCCACAGCTTGCCGGCGAGTATGGGATGGGCCAGCATCGGTCCAATTAATCTTTGTGATAGGCTGCCATCGTGTTCCCTAATGTCAGCTTGGTGCAGCTCCGGTGCTTTCGGACCGTTGCCGAGCAAGGCGGCTTCACCGCCGCCGCCGCCCACCTTTGCATGTCGCAGTCCGCCGTGAG
>CAXTUQ010000201.1:7591-9415 GCA_964247405.1 uncultured Acetobacteraceae bacterium | reverse complement strand
TGCATACTCCTGGTTGCAGGACGCCTCGCCCGTGAATTGTGAAAACCACCTCTTAACCAGAAACGATGACCAACGAAGCCGCAAGCATCAGGCTCTACCGGATAATGCTGCCAGCAAAGCCGCAGCCTTGGCCGCAACACTGGCGGCGCTGTCGCCGGGCTTGTAAATCGCGGAACCGATGCCGAACCCGGCCGCCCCGGCCGCCCGCCACGCGCCCATCGTGCCCGCGTCCATGCCGCCCACCGGCAGCACCATGGTGCCCGGCGGCAGCACGGCCCGCAGCGCCTTGAGCATGGCGGGGCTGCCGCCCTCCGCCGGGAACAGCTTCAGCGCGTCCGCGCCGGCGTCGAGCAGGCTGAACGCTTCCGCCGGGGTGAAGAAGCCGGGCATGGCGGCCATGCCGCGCGACTTGGCGGCGCGCACCACGGCCGGATCGGCATGCGGCGTCACGATCAGTTGGCCGCCGGCCGCGGCCACTTGGTCCACGTCGTCCGGGCGCATCACCGTGCCGGCGCCGATCAGCGCCCGGCCGCCGAAGCGTTCGGCAAGGCGGGCGATGCTGGCGAACGGGTCCGGCGAATTCAGCGGCACCTCGATGATGCGCAGCCCGGCCTCCACCAGCACGTCGCCGATGGCGTCCGCCTCGTCGGGCCGGATGCCGCGCAGGATGGCGACCAAGGGGCAGGCGGTCAGGAGCCTGGGGATGTCCATGCGGCTTGTTCTCCAATCAAAGCGAGGCCCTGCGCCGCCGCCTCGCCGTCTGCCAGCGTCGCACTGCCGCCGCAAAAGGTGATCGCCTGGCCATACAGCGCGCATAACCCGGCGGCGCCGATCAGCAGGACGGGCGACGCCGGGGCGGCGGCCCGGACCTCATGCCCGATCAGCAGGCCTGAAAGAAACGACGCCGCCGCGGTTTCCGGCAACCGGTCGAACAGGCCCAGGGTGCGGACGCCGAACAAGTGGTGCAGCAGGCCGCCCGGATCGGCCGAGCGCAGCACGCCGCGGCGGAACGCTTCCGGATCGGGCGGCGCGTCCGCGTGCATCAAGCGGCCCAGGATGGTGTGGCCGCGCAGCGCCGCGAACGCTTCCCCGGTCAGGTGGGTGCTGAACCCCTCGACCCGGCCGTCCGCAACCTGCGCCCATTTCGAGTGGCTGCCCGGCAGGCAGGCGATTGTGTTTCCTGGCATGTTTCCTGGCGTGTCCCCCGGGGCCGCGCCGAGCGCGCCGAGGATTTGCACCTCCTCCCCGCGCATGACCTCGGGCACGCCGGCCGGGTCAGCGGCGGACAGGCCGGGAACCAGCAGCACCTCCGCCGGGCCGAACGGGACGGGGAGCAGCGCCCGGGCCAGGCCGGCGGTGTCGGCGGGGCAGGGCAAATAGGGCGCCTCGACCCAGCCCTGGCGGCTGCCGACCATGCCGGACATGAGGATGCGCCGCTCCCCGTCTGCGAGCCAGGGCGCCACGGCGTCCTGCAACGCTTGCGGGAACCCGCCCGCGGCAACGCTTAGGATGCCGAGCGGCAATGCCAACCGGTCCAGCACCGCGTGGCCGCGCAGGCGGTAGGCGCGGAAGCTGGTGGTGCCCCAGTCGATGCCGATCATGGCCGCATGGATGGCACGGCGGGTCTCACTTTGCCAACCGGCGATCCGCGGCGCGGTGTCAGCGTCGGCACGTCGTAGTAGTCGTAGGGGCCGCTGAGCACCACCAGCCGCGGGCTGCGGTCGAACTCCGCCAGCACCCGGTCGAGCCAGCCCGGCGGCACCAGCCGGTACGCGGCGCAGTTGGGGGCCCAAAACCCCCAAGCCCCCCCCCCCCCCGCCGTTT
>CAXTUQ010000201.1:0-7581 GCA_964247405.1 uncultured Acetobacteraceae bacterium | reverse complement strand
GCACCAGCGTGTCCGCGTCGATGTTGGCGACCAACTCGCCCCTTGCCGCCGCGAACCCGGCGTTTTCGCAGCGACGGAGCCGGTGCCGTCCGTGCTGGCGTTGTTCATCACCAGGGGCTCGGCATCGCAGTTGCTGCGCGCGACTTCGGCCCGGATAGCGGCCAGGCAGGCCGGCAGCAGGCGCTCCTCGTTGAAGGCAGGCACGACGAAGCTGACGCGCGGACGGCTGGCCATGACCCCGATGCTCCCGATGGAAACGGCGTCGGCTGACACCGGCGGGGCAGGGTGTCCAGCGACAGTTCCGTGTCAACCCGGCGGCTGGCCGCGCCGCCCGGGTTGGGGGTAGGCTGGCGCCAAGCATGGAGGACCCGATGGCATATCCACCCCCGCCGCACTTGACCCAGCACTGGACCGTCCGGAAACCGGCGGCAACCGGGCGGCGCGGCATGGTGGTGTCGCAATCCCGGGACGCGGCGCTGGCCGGGGTCGCGGTGCTGGACGCCGGCGGCAACGCGGTGGATGCGGCGGTGGCGACGGCGCTGGCGCTGGCGGCGGTCGAGCCTTGGAACAGCGGGCTGGGCGGCATCGGCTTCGCGCTGGTGCACCGCGCCGGGCAGGGGCGGGCGGAGGTGGTGGACTTCGGCCCGCGCGCGCCCGGTCGGCTCGACCCGGCGCGCTTCAAGCTGACCGGGCGCACCGCGGCGGACCTGTTCGCCTGGCCCGAGGTGGAGGGCGACGCCAACGTGCACGGCCCGCTCTCCTTCGCCGTGCCGTCCGCCGTCGCGGGCTATGCCCACCTGCACGGCCGGTTCGGGACCTTGCCGCTGCGGGAACTGATGGCGCCGGCCATCGCGCTGGCGCAACGCGGGCTGCCGCAGGATTGGTTCACCACGCTCAAGGTCGCCAACGCCGCCGCAATCCTGCGGCTGTACCCCGAGAGCGCGCGCATCTACCTGCCCGGCGGCCTGCCGCCGGTGCCGCCCTATCAGGGCAATCCCGGCGCGTTCCGGCTGGGCCGCCTCCCGGACACGCTGGAGCGGCTGGCGCACGCCGGGCTGCGCGACTTCTACGAGGGCGACGTGGCCGCAAGCATCGCCGCCGACGCGGCCGCGATGGGCGGCGTGCTGGACGCCGACGACCTACGCCGGTGCGAGGCGCAGGTCCGGCCCTGCCAGGACGCGCCTTGGCAGGGCCGGACCTTGCAGCTCGCCGGCGGGCTGACCGCCGCGCCGACCTTGGCCCGGGTGTTGGAGGGCATGGCTCCACCCTCCGGCAGCGCGCCGGACGCCGCGTGGTTCGCGGCCTTGGCCCGCGCCATGAAGGCCGCCTACGCCGAGCGCCTCGCCGGCCTCGGCGATGCCGAACCCCGCGCGGCCGAAAGCTGCACCACCCACCTGACCGTTTGCGACGAGCAGGGCACGATGGTGGCGATGACGACCACCCTGCTGTCCTCCATGGGCAGCCGTGTGGTGCTGCCCGGCTCCGGCGTGCTGATGAACAACGGGGTGATGTGGTTCGACCCGCGGCCCGGCCAGGCGAATTCGGTCGGACCGCACAAGCGCCCGCTGACCAACATGTGCCCGGTCATCCTGCGCGACGGAAACCGCCCGGTGCTGGCGGCAGGCGCGTCCGGCGGGCGGCGCATCCTCGCGGCCGTGGTGCAGATGCTGGCCTTTGTGGACGGCTTCGGCATGGACCCGGAGACGGCGGCGCTTCACCCGCGCATTGACGTGTCAGACCCGACGACGGTCCACGCCGACGGGCGCCTGCCGGAAGACGTGCTGGCGGCGCTGCGGGCGGACGGCCCGGTCGAGGTCATGGAGCACGCGGTCCTGCCGGTCAACTTCGCCTGCCCCAACCTGATCCAGGACCGGGACGGGATTCGCACCGGGATCAGCGACGCGCTGTCCCCATGGTCCGCCGCGGTGGCCCAAGCATGACCGACCCGGCCCTGATGTCGGCGGAGGCGCTGCTCTCCCACTATGCCAGCGGCCAACTCAGCCCGGTCGAGGCGCTGCAAGCGGTGATCGAGCGGGTCGCTCGGCACAACCCGGCGGTGAACGTCTTCGCCGTGATGAACCCGGGCGCCCTGCAAGCCGCCGGCGAAAGCGCGCAGCGTTGGCGCGCAGGTCGGCCGTTGGGCGCGCTCGACGGCGTGCCTTGCACGGTGAAGGACCTGGTGGATCTCGCGGGCCTGCCGACGCGGCGGGGCAGCCGCACCACCTCGCCCGACCCGGTGCCGGACGACGCGCCCGCCGTGCTGGGCTTGAAGGCAGCCGGCGCGGTGATCGTGGGCAAGACCACGACGACGGAGTTCGGCTGGAAGACGCCGGGCGACTGCCCGCTGCACGGCATCACCCGCAACCCGTTCGACCTGTCGCGCACGCCGGGCGGGTCGTCGTCGGGTGCGGCTGCCGCGGCGGCGGCCGGGTTCGGGCCGTTGCACGTGGGCACGGACGCGGGCGGCAGCATCCGCATCCCGGCGGCCTGGTGCGGCGCGGTCGGGTTGAAGCCGACGTTCGGGCGCGTGCCGCAATGGCCGATCGGCGCGTTCGGCGCGGTCGCCGTGGCCGGGCCGATCACCCGGACCGTGCGGGACGCGGCGCTCATGCTGTCTGCGCTTGCGCGCTTCGACGGGCGCGACCCGTTCTGCCTACCGGACGACCCGCGGGACTGGCGGGACGGCATCGAGCAGGGGGTGGCGGGCCTGCGCGTTTCCGTGCTGCGGCGTCCCGGGTTCGAGGCGCCGGTCGATCCCGACGGCATCGCCGCCGTGGAGCACGCCGCCGCGGTCCTGGCCGACGCCGGTGCCTCGATCGAGGACGAGGACCCGGGCCTGCCGGACACTGGCGCGGCCTTCGGCCGGCTCTGGGGCGTGGCGCTGGCGGCCTTGGTTGAGGGCCTGCCTACCGAAAAGCGCGGCCTGATCGACCCCGGCATCCCGGAGGTCGCGGCGGAGCAGGCGGGCCTATCCGCCGCGGGAATGCTGCGAATCGAGGCGATGCGGCTGGAGGCCGCGCACCGGATGGCCCTGTTCCACCGCCGGTTCGACCTCGTGCTGTGCCCCACGGTGCCGGGTCCGCCCATGCTGGCCGATGCGCCTACGGCGGCACCGTCGCAAGCGTTGATGCGGGACTGGGCGCCGTGGACCGCGTTGTTCAACCTGACCCGGCAGCCGGCGATCACTGTGCCGCTCGGGCTGAGCGCCGCTGGGCTGCCGCGCAGCGTGCAACTGGCGGCGGCGCTGTACCGGGACGACCTGGTGCTGCGCGCCGCCCGGGTGCTGGAGCAGGCCGTGCCGTTCCCGGCGGCCCGGCTGGGTTAAAGCTGGGGCGCGCGGGCGAGGAAAGCGGCGCGCATCGGTTTCAGCACCGCCAGCGCCAGCACGGCCGTGAGCAGATCGGCGCCGATGGCCAGGCCGAACACGGGGGACCAACTGTCGGTCTGGTCGTGCAGCAGCGACGCCATCGGGCCGCCGAGGATCGCGCCGATGCCCTGGGCGATATACAGGCAGCCGTAGTTCTTGGTGGCGTGCGTCGCGCCGAACGTGTCGGTCAGGGTCGCAGGGAACAGCGAGAAGATCTCGCCCCAGCCGAAGAACACGACGCCGGACAGCAGCACGAACAGCACCGGGTTGCCGGCCGTCGCGAGCCAGGCGGCCATCGCCAGGCCCTCCAGCCCGAAGGCGAGCGCCATGGTGTTCTCCCGCCCGATGCGGTCGGACACCCAGCCGAAGAACGGCCGGGTCAAGCCGTTGGCGAAGCGGTCGATCGTCAGCGCGAGCGGCAGGGCGGCAAAGCCCCACACGGCCAGCTTGGCGATGCCGAAATCCCCGGCGAACGCGCCGATCTGCGATGTGACCATCAGGCCGGAGGTGGACATCATCGACATCATGGCGAACATCAGCCAGAAGACCGGGCTGCGCAGCATGGACGCGGTGTCCAGGTCGGCGACCCCGCCCGCCCGCCGTGTCGGCACCGCGGCGACCGGCGGTGCGCGGAGGCCGAGGGCCGCCAGCACCCCGACCGCGCCGAGGATCAGGCCGAACTTGAGCAGCGTCGCCTGGTAGCCCTCGGCAGCCAGGCTGTCAGCGATGGGGAAGGTGGTGATGATGGCGCCCATGCCGTAACCGGCCGCGACCATGCCGGCCGCGAAGCCGCGCCGGTCCGGGAACCAGCCCACCATCTGCCCGACAACGCCGATGTAAACGATCCCGGTGCCCAGGCCGCCCAGCAGCCCGTAGGTCAGATACAGCCCGGCCAGCGACGTGGCAGAGGCGGCCAGCACCCAACTCAGCCCGGTCAGGCCCGCCCCGGCGGCGATCAGCCAACGCGGGCCGAACTTTTCAACAAGCCAGCCCTGGAACGGGCTGAAAAACGTTTGCAGGACGACGAGGATGCTGAACGTGACCTGCACGCCGGCAGCCGAGGCGCCCAGCGTGGCGCCGAGCGGCTTGGTGAACAAGGCCCAAACGTATTGCGGGCTGGAAATCGCCATCATGCAGACCAGGCCCAAGCTCAGTTGCACCCATCGGGTGCTGGCGACAGGCACGGCGGCAGTCGGTCGAAGCGTTGCGCTCATGGTGGTTCCCGAGACGGTGCGCCGCGGGCTGTGCAAGGATGGTGCCAGGGTGCGGGCGCAGTGCGCTGGGCGCTATCCCGCGGTTGCGGCGGTCAGGCGCTTCGCCATCTTGCAGATGGTCGCCAGCGCGTAGGGCTTGCTGACGAACACGTCCCGCGTGGAGTCGTCGGTTTCTTCGTCCGGGCCGCCGGTCATGAAGATGATGGGCAGGTTGGGCAGGTTCTCACGGGCCTTCAACGCCAAGGCATGGCCGTTGATCGTCCCCGGCAACTGGATGTCGGTCAGCAGCAGGCAGATTTCCTGGTGGCTTTGCAGGATCGGCAGCGCGGCGTCGCCGGTTTCGGCCTCAAGAACCTGAAAGCCTTCGTCGCTCAGCGCTTCAGCCAGGGTCAACCGAACAAGAAATTCATCCTCGACGATCAATACCTTGGACTGCTGGCCACCTATGTTCGACATTCTTGCAACCTCGCGAATCCACGGCGTCGTGGCAAGCCATTCTCATAATTCTTACGATCAAGCGCCCGTGATGAAAAAATGAGCACAGGAAAGAGGCCAAAACTAGTTTGCTGCCGATCCGAATAGTGTCGTAAGACGCGGCCAGGCACAGGCGGCGCCCCAGCCCGGCACGGAAGTCGTCTCCCAGCCGGGCCAGGCATGGTAGCCTGTGTCCTGTGCCGATGCCAGACGACGCGGCATGGAGTCGACGCGGCATGGAGTGTTTGATGCGATTGCTTTTGATGTTGGTCGTGCTCGTGGCGTCCATGTCCGGTTCGGCACGGGCCGGCGGCCTCGCCATCGTGCTGAACTCGGGCGACGCGACCCTGAGCGTGCTCGACATGGCCCGCGAAACCGAGCTGCGCCGGGTGCCCGTGCTGCGGGAGCCGCATCACGTCGCGCTCAGCCCGGACGGGTCCGAGCTGCTGGTTGGCGACGCGGGCGCGAACGAGATGCTGTTCCTCGATCCGCGGACCGGCGACGTGAAGCGCCGCGTGCCGATGGCCGACCCCTATCACCTGGCGTTCAGCCCGAACGGCAAGTGGCTGACCGTGACCGGCCTGGCGCGCAACCAGGTCGATGTTTACGACGCGGCCAGCATGACGCTGGCCAAGCGTTTCCCGCTCAGTTCGATGCCAAGCCATGTCGCCTATTCCCCGGACAGCAGCATGGCCTACGTGACGCTGCAGGGCACCAACCGGCTGGCCGCCATCGACATCCGGCACCAGTCGGTGAGCTGGACGGCCGAGGTCGGCGCGACGCCGGCCGGGGTGATCTGGCTGAACAACAAGCTGCTGGTGGCCAACATGGGATCGGACCACGTCGCGGTGGTGGACCCCGTCGATGGCCGGGTCGAGCAGCGCATCCGCACGGGCCGCGGCGCGCATCAGTTGTTCCTGTCGCCCGACCGCAAGACCTTGTGGGTCAACAACCGGGTGGACGGCACGACGGTGGCGCTGGATGCGGCGACCTACGCGCTGATCCGCAGCTACCGGGTGCCGGGCGGGCCTGACTGCATCGACTTCGCGCCGGACGGCAAGCTGTGGATCACCCAGCGCTTCATCCAGAAGGTCGGCGTGCTCGATCCGGCGACCGGCGCGCTGCAGTCGATCCCCGTCGGGCGCTCGCCGCATGGCATCTTCCTCACGGGGGCACGGTGACGGACCCGTTCAGCCTGGCGGCCGGCTGGCTGCATGAGACCGTCCTGCTGCCGGTCCTGTACGCGGTCGGCGGGATGGAATGGGAGGAGATCGCCTTCGGCTGGGCGCTGTTCGCCTGCTACGGCGTGGCGCAGGTCGCCGTGACGTTCGCGGTCTGCCTGCCGCTGGAACGCTGGCGCCCGGTGGAGCGGTGGCCGGACCAGAAGGCCGTTTGGGTGGACGTGCTCTACACCCTGCTGTCCCGCGTGGGCGTGCTGCCGCTTGTGACGTTCGTGCTGTTCTATCAGCTCCAGGTGACGCTGAACGGGTGGCTGTCCGACCACGGCTGGGTTCCGCCAACGCTGGAGCGGCTGATCCCGGCGCTGCTGGGCCATCATCTGCTGACCTTCTTCCTGTACGCCGTGATCCTCGACTTCTCCGAGTACTGGCGGCACCGGCTGTCGCACCGCTTCGGCTGGTGGTGGGCGCTGCATTCGCTGCACCATGCGCAGCGGCAGATGACGTTCTGGTCCGACGACCGGAACCATCTGCTGGACGACCTGATCGGCTTCGTCTGGTTCACCGCCGTGGCGCTCTTGATCGGCATCCCGCCCATGCAGTTCCCGCTGCTGGTGCTGCTGCTGCGGTTCCTGGAAAGCCTGTCGCACGCCAACGCAAGGCTGTCGTTCGGTTGGCTGGGGGAGCGGCTGCTGGTGTCGCCCCGGTTCCACCGCTCGCATCACGGCGTGCTGGCGGCGGGGCAGCGCAGCGCCAATTACGGCGCGATCCTGCCGTGGTGGGACATGCTGTTTCGGACGGCCGACTTCGATCGCACCTATGTCCGCACCGGGGACCCTTCGGCGGAGGAGGCGTTGGCGACCGGGAGCTATGCCCAGCAGCAATGGGCCGGGCTGCGCCGCATGGCGCGCATGGCCGGCTGGACCGGTCCCCGCCGGGCCGGGGGCCTCAAGCGGGGACATTGAGCGGCGGCGGCCCGGCGGCTACGGCTTGGCGGCGGCGACCGACTTGCGGATGACCTCTTCCGCCGCCTCCCGCCCGGCCCAGCCCGTCACCTTGACCCACTTGCCCGGCTCCAGGTCCTTGTAGCGCGTGAAGAAGTGCTCGATCGCCGCGCGGGTGATGGCCGGCAGGTCCTCGACCGCGTGGATGTCGGTGAACTGCGGGTGGATCTTGTCGTGCGGGACGCAGATGATCTTCTCGTCCTGGCCGCTCTCGTCCTCCATCTGCAGCATGCCGATGGGGCGGCAGCGGATGACGGCGCCGGGCACCACGGGGGCGGGGGCGAGCACGAGGGCGTCGGCCGGGTCGCCGGCGTCGGCGAGGGTGCCGGGAATAAAGCGGTAGG
>CAXTUQ010000200.1:0-9433 GCA_964247405.1 uncultured Acetobacteraceae bacterium | reverse complement strand
CCTCGGCGTCGGGACGTATCGCAACGCGGCCGGGGTCACGCCCGTCGTGGAGGCGATCAAGGCGGCGGAGCGCATCCTGCTGGATGAGCAGCAGACGAAGGCTTATCTCGGGCCGGAGGGCGACCAGCGTTTCGTCGAGCTGCTGACGCCGCTCGTGTTCGGCGGCGCGGACGCCCATGCCGGGCGCCTGGTCGGCGTGCAGACGCCCGGCGGCGGCGGCGCGCTGCGGCTGGGCGGCGAACTGATCACCACCGCCCGGCCTGGCGCCCAGGTGTGGCTGGGCACGCCCACCTGGCCCAATCACCGCCCGGTTCTGGAAGCCGCGGGCCTCACGGTCGTCGAGTATCGCTATTTCGATCCCGCCACGCAGTCCCTCTGTTTCGACGACATGCTCACGGCGCTGTCTGCGGCCGAGCCTGGCGATGTCGTCCTGCTGCACGGCTGCTGCCACAACCCCACTGGCGCCGAGCTTGACCCGGCGCAATGGGACACCGTGGCCCAACTCCTGGCCGAGCGCGGCCTCCTGCCGTTCATCGACCTCGCCTACCAAGGCCTGGGCAGCGGCCTGGAGGCCGACGCCTACGGCGTGCGCCGCGTGCTCGCCGCCGTTGAGGAGGCGTTGGTCGCCTACTCCTGCGACAAGAACTTCGGCCTTTACCGCGAGCGGACCGGGGCGCTGTTCGTGCTGGCCCGCGATGCCGGCGCCGCGCCCGTCGTGTTTGGCAACCTGCTGTCCCTTGCCCGGGTGAACTGGTCGATGCCGCCGGACCATGGGGCGGCGGCGGTGCGGATCGTGCTGGACTCCCCCGAGCTGTCGCGGCTTTGGCGCACGGAGCTTGACGGCATGTGCCGGCGCATCAACGCGGTGCGGGGCGCCTTGGCCGCCGCCGAGCCGCGGCTCGCCTTCCTGTCGCGGCAGCGCGGCATGTTCTCGCAACTGCCGGTTTCGCCGGAAACCGTGGCGCTGCTGCGCCGCGACCACGGCATCTACATGGCCGGCAGCGGCCGTATCAACCTTGCAGGCTTGCAGGTTGCCGATGCCGGCCGGTTCGTCGATGCCTTGAGGGCGGTGGATGGATTGCCGAAAGAACACTAAGCACCGGGTCCCGTCGCCCGCTCGGGTCCCCATTTCAATAACCTGACCATTAGGAGTGCCGGCCTTGAACGAGATCCTGCCCAACAGCCTGCGCAGCGGCCCGGATAGCCGCGGCCGGTTCGGCACCTTCGGCGGACGCTTCGTCGCCGAGACGCTGATGCCGAACGTGCTGGAGGTCCAGCAGGCCTATGACGACGCCCAGAACGACCCGGCGTTCGAGGCCGAGTGGCGCCGCTTGCTCAAGGACTACGTCGGGCGCCCCTCGCCGCTCTACTTCGCCGAGCGCCTGACCGAGCACCTCGGCGGCGCCAAGATCTACTTCAAGCGCGAGGAGCTGAACCACACCGGCGCGCACAAGATCAACGCCGTGCTCGGCCAGATCCTGCTGGCCCGGCGCATGGGCAAGACACGCATCATCGCCGAGACCGGCGCCGGGCAGCACGGGGTTGCGACCGCCACGGCTTGCGCGCTTTTCAACCTGCCCTGCCTCGTGTTCATGGGCGCCACCGACGTGGAGCGGCAGCAGCCCAACGTGTTCCGCATGAAGCTGCTGGGCGCCGAGGTGAACGCCGTGACCTCCGGCGCCGCGACGCTGAAGGACGCGATGAACGAGGCCCTGCGCTACTGGGTCGCCAACGTCGAGGACACCTACTATTGCATCGGCACCGTAGCCGGGCCGCATCCCTATCCCACCATGGTGCGCGACTTCCAATCGGTGATCGGCGACGAGACGCGGGAGCAGATGCTGGCCGCGGAGGGCAAGCTGCCGGACGCCATCGTTTGCGCGGTGGGTGGCGGGTCCTCGGCCATGGGCATCTTCCACCCGTTCCTGGATGACCCCAGCGTGAAGCTGTACGGCGTCGAGGCCGCCGGCCGCGGCTTGGACAGCGGCGCGCACGCGGCGGCGATCAATGGCGGCAGCCCCGGCGTGTTGCACGGCAACAAGACCTACTTGCTGCAGGACCGCGACGGCCAGATCACCGAGGCTCACTCGATCTCCGCTGGCCTCGACTACCCCGGCATCGGGCCGGAGCATTCCTGGCTGCACGACATCGGCCGGGTCGATTACGTGGCGGCGACGGACAGCGAGGCGCTGGAGGCGTTCCAGCTTTGCTCGAAGCTTGAGGGCATCATCCCCGCGCTGGAGACGGCGCACGGCCTGGCCTACATCGCCAAGCTGGCGCCCACGATGAAGCCGGACGAGACCATCGTGCTGAACCTGTCGGGCCGCGGCGACAAGGACATCTTCACCGTGGCGCAGCATTTGGGCCAGGCGTTGTGAGCGGGGGCGGCACCGGGCGGATCGCCGCCCGTTTCGCCAAGCTGCGGGCGGAAGGGCGCGGGGCGCTGATCCCCTTCCTTGAAGCTTATGACCCTGACGGCGCAACCTCCATGGAGATCCTGCGCGGGATGCCGGCGGCCGGCGCCGACCTGATCGAGATCGGCGTGCCCTTCACCGACCCCGCCGCGGACGGACCGACGATCCAACGGGCAGGCCAACGGGCGCTGAAGGCCGGCGGCACGCTGCCGGGCACGCTCGCCATGGTGGAGGCGTTCCGGCGCGAGGACGGCGAAACGCCCGTGGTGCTGATGGGCTATCTCAACCCGATCCTCGCCTATGGTCCCGAACGGTTCTGCCGCGATGCCGGGGCGGTCGGCGTGGATGGCCTCATCGTGGTCGATATGCCGGCCGAGGAAGCGGACGAGTTGATGTCCCATATCGACGATGCCGGCCTGGACCTGATCCGCTTGGTGGCGCCCACCACGGATGACTTGCGGCTGCCGCTGGTGCTCAAGGGGGCAGGGGGCTTCGTGTACCATGTGGCGATCACCGGCATCACCGGCACGCGCTCGGCGGCGGCGGGGGATTTGGCGGTCGCGATCCCCCGGGTGCGCGCCCATACCGACCTGCCCGTCGCCATCGGCTTCGGCGTCCGCACCCCGGCGCAGGCGGCGCAGGCCGTGCGGGTCGCCGACGCTGCGGTAGTGGCGAGCGTGCTGATCGAAACGCTGGCGGCGTCGCTCGATGAACACGGCCAAGCACAGCCGGACACGGCGCGTCAGGTGCTGGACCAGGGGCGCGGCCTGGCGCAGGCGATCCGGGAAGCCCGGGTCGGCGCCGTGGCGGCGTGAAGCGGCCCGGCCCGCTCCCCTACGGCGGGCCGGCTCAGCTCCGGCCGACGAGGACAACGCCCGCGATCACCAGCGCGATCCCGATCAGCCGGGTCGGCCCAAGTGCCTCGTCAAATACGACATAGCCGAATGCCGCGGTCATGACGAAACCCAGGCCCACGAACGGGTAAGCCTGCGACAACTCGGTCTGCGCCAGCGCGCGCAGCCAAACCACGGTGCCGATGCCATACAGCGCCAGCCCGCCCAGGACGCCCGGGCGGAGCAGGGTGCTGATGATCGCGCCAATCAGCGAGGGGTTCCCCACCGGACCCGGCACTGGTGCCACGCCGAACTTGAACAGCACCTGCGCGCAGGCGGACAGCGTGACGCTGACGAGGATGAGCGCAAGCGTGCCGGGGGTCATGGCGCTGCCGGGCGTCGGTTGTAGAAAGTCCAGCAGGCGTTGAGCTTGTGCGCCTCGAACTCGGCGTCGAGCACGGGTTGGAAAACCATCCGGATCGTCGGCTCGCCGCCGGCCGACAGGACGCATGTCGAAAGAAAGGCGCCATCGGCTCCGGCCAGGTAACGGGACGCTGCGGCTTGGTCCAACACGGGGATCGTGCGGCCGACCTGGAGCGCCAGCATGACGCCCCGGACCGGCGTCAGGCCGAGCAGCCGGGAGAACGGGTCGGTGAACGCGAGCACGGCGTAGTGCTGTGCCGTCTTTTCCAAGCCCTGGGCGCGGAAGGCCTGGGCCGCGTCCACAACATCCTCCGCCCAGGCGACGCTCGCGGCCGGCGCGTTGCTGGACGGGTCGTTATCGACGTTCCACCGCCTGCGCTGCACGTCGGAGATGGTGGGGAGCCATTCGTGCGACAGCCGCCGGATCAGCTCCGCCCCGGCCAGCGTGGGGGCGGGCACGCGGATGCCGGGCGCCATGGCGCTGAAGCCGTGATCGGTTGACCCGGTGCGCTCGCGCTGCGTGATCGTGATGGTGCGGAACACCGCCACGTCCAGGATCGGCAGCAGCAGCGCCGCGCCGAACAGGGTGGTCCCGATCAGGCGCTGCCGGCCCTGCCGCACGATATCAGGGTGGAACAGCACCGCCGCCGCCGCGACCAGCCCGATGCCGCCGGTATTCTGGCTTTCCACCGCCCAGGCCGCGCCAAGCAGGATGACCAGATCAACCGCGAACGCCTGCGATTGCAGCGATTGCCGGAGCGTGGCGCGCGCTGGCGCCGGGGCGCGCCGGCGCCACAACTCGCGCAGCGCCAGGACGGCGATCCCGGCGCCCGCGGCCAAGGGCGCCCAGTTGCGATAGGCGGTGTAGCCAAGCGCGTAGATGCCTTGCCCCCGCTCGACCCCGACCATCAACAGGATGTCCCGCACATACGCCGAGAAGAACCCGTTCGCAGCATCACCAACCGCCCAAACGACCGCCAGCCCGGCCAGCCCGAGGACCACCGGGCGCCACCGCGCCCGGCCCAACACGCAGGCGGCGACCAGCAGGCCGACCGCCGCCACCGCCGCCGTCACCTTGAGCAGCAGCAGCAGGCCCACGAGGTAGCCCAGCATCGGCGCGTCCCAGCGCGACTTCGGCAGCACGTACCAAAGCCCGAGCAGGAAGAACAAGCCGACGGTGAACCGGTTGTAGGAGGCGAAATAGCTGATTTCCGAAAGGCTCGTCCGGTCCACCGTGAAGGGAACCAGCACCATGAGCGCCAGCAGCGCCGCCGCCGCGCAGAACCGGGCGCCGGTCTCGAACCGCGGCGCCAGCACCGCCAGCGGCGGCAGCGCCAGCAGCCACATCAGCGCGTGCATCCCGACAAAGGGCTGCCCGCCGGGGAACAGCCGCTCCGCCCCATAGGCCAGGTACAGGGTGAGCGAGCCGATCGGCATCATGAAGTCCAGGTGCGGCACCTGCCCCACCCCGATGCGGTAGGCCCCGTCCAGGATGAACAGGAAGTCCCAGAACGCGCGCCCGAACGGGATGACTCGGATCGCTGCCGCCGCGGCGCATACGAGGACCGCCGACGCCGCCAAGGCCAGCACGCGCAAGGCCGCGTTCCCGGCTCGCGCGGGCGTTCTCACGCCGATGGCTGCGTGTTCCATTCCGTCCATGTCCGACGCTCAGACGGAGGCGGCGACGAAGATGCAGAAGCCGACCGCCGCGGTGAGCAGGCTGGCCCGGTCCGTCAGGGCGAACACCACGGGATCGTCGTTCATCCTGCCGCGGTGCGACAGCATCAGCACCCGGCTGATCCAGAACAGCAGCACCGGGCACAGCAGCCAAAGCGCCTGGGGCGTGTGATAGAGCGGCAGCACGTCGTTGCTGTTGATGTACAGCGCCATAACCAGCACCGCCATGTAGCCGCTGGAGGCCGCCATGCTGTTCAGCATGGTCAGGTCCTCAAGCAGGTAGCCGCGCCCGGAAATCTCCCCCCGGCCCGCCCGCAGATGCAGCGTCAGCTCGCTTTGCCGCTTCACCACCGCCAGCGAGAAGAACAGGAACATGGAAAAGGCGAGCAGCCACGGCGACACCGCGATGGACGTCGCCGCGGCGCCAGCGAACACGCGGATCGTGTAAAGCGCCGCCAGCATCAGCACATCCGCCACCATCTGCCGCTTGAGCGCGAACGAGTACGACACCGTGCAGGCATAGTAGATCACCAGCATCAGCAGGAACGACGCCGGCAGGAACGCCGCGAGCAACAGCCCGCCCCCAAGCGTCAGCGCGATCAACGCCGGCGCCAGCGTCAGCGGCAGCGCCCCGCTGGCGAACGGCCGCCGCCGCTTGGACGGGTGCAGCCGGTCATGCGGCAGGTCAACCAAGTCGTTCAGCAGGTAAACGCTGGACGCGCACAGGCTGAACGCCGCGAACGCCAGCGCCGCCTGCAGCTCCGTCGTCAGCGCGGCCCGGTGCGCCGCCAGCATGGGGACGAAGATCAACACGTTCTTGGCCCATTGGTGCAGCCGCATCGCCCGGGCGACCACCCGCAACTGCGCGATGGCGCCGGGCCGGCGTCCGAGGGCGACGGCGTTCGGGCACTCCGCCTCCACCTGCCGCGCCAGCACCATGATGGCGCGCCGCGCCCGGCGCCAAACCGGGCGGTCCACCTCCGCATCGCCCGCGTAGTCGAAGCCCCCCTCCCCGAACTCCGCAGTCAGCAGCGCCGCTTTGGCCTCCCCCTTGAGGTTGACGTTGCTTTCCGAGGCGAACACCCCGTCGAACACCCCCAGGTGGCCCGCCACGGCGTCGGCCACGTCGCGGTCGGAGGCGGTGGCCAGGAACACCGGACGGCCCGCCGCCCGCGCTTCCTGGGCCATGGTCACCACGTCCTCGTTATAGACCAGGGTCGAGGGGTCGAGCCGGACGGCGGCCGCCACCTGCCGCTTGAACGCCGCCCGGCCCCGCAGCAGCAGCGTCGGCAGCAACGTGAACAGCAGCAACGGGCGCGTGGCCGCCAGGCGCAGCAGGGCCTCGATCAAGGTGTCCGTGCGGACAACCGTGCCGTCCAGGTCGATGACGAGCGGCACCGACGCCCGGCCCGCCTGCCGTTGCGATCCCCGCCCTGTTTCAGGCGGCAGGGTCAGGACGGACATGCTGTGGTTCCCTGCTGATCAACGAGACAGTGTCGGAAGACAACACGCTTATAGAACGATTTGCGCCGAATTTCCAGCGTCAAACCCGCTGTCAAAAATATTTCTATGTCACAATAAAGAGAATGGGCCTGCCAAGCCCCCGGTTCCGCCCCTGGCATGGGATGTGCTTTGCCCGTCTATGTCCAATTGACATCCATCGGCTGGCAAGGAGCCTGCGTCCTATGACCGACTGCACACGCTTCGCCGCCGGGCTGGTCTAGCCGGGATGGACCTGCCCGAGATCCTGGCCCTCGCCCGGCCCCACACGCGGGACGATCTGCCGCCCTTCGGCGCAGGGTCGGCGTGGCTTGCGGGCGGCACCTGGCTGTTTTCCGAGCCGCAGCCGGGGCTGCACGCGCTGATCGACCTGGCCGGCATGGAATGGCCGGCGCTGGAGCCGTCTGCGTCCGGGCTGCGCATCGCTGCCACCTGTCCCATCGCGGTGCTGGAGGCCTTCGCCGCCGCCGCGGACTGGCCGACAGCACCGCTGTTCGCCGGGTGCTGCCGGGCGCTGCTGGGGTCGTTCAAGATCGCAGGCGTGGCGACCGTGGGGGGCAATGTCTGCCTGTCCCTGCCCGCCGCGCCGATGCTGGCGCTGACGGTGGCGTTGGACGGGGTGGCCCAGGTGTGGCGGCCGGACGGGACGGAGCGGCAGGTGCCGATGGCCGGGTTCACCACGGGGCCGCAGCGCACCGTGCTGGCGCCAGGAGAACTGCTGCGCTGCATCGACCTGCCGGACGCGGCGCTGCGCAGGTGCTGCGCGATGCGGCAGGCGTCGCTCACGGCGCATGGACGCTCTGCGGCGCTGCTGGTGGCGACGGAGGACGCGGGCCGCTTCGCCCTGACCGTCACCGCCAGCACCGTGCGCCCGGTGCACGCGGCCTGGGCGGCGCCCCCTTCGCGGGAGGCGCTGGACGCTACCATCACATCCTTTCCACCGGCGCTTTGGTTTGACGACGTGCATGGCGCCCCGGCCTGGCGCCGGCACATGACCCGGCGGCTCGCGGCCGAGCTGCATGAGGAGCTGCTGGGATGACCGTCCTGCACGTCAACGGCCAGGCGCAGGAGTGCGACCCGGCGCCGGGCCAATGCCTGCGCACGCAGCTCCGGGCGCTCGGCTGGTTCGGGGTCAAGAAGGGCTGCGACGCCGGCGACTGCGGCGCCTGCACCGTGCTGCTGGACGGCCAGGCGGTGCAAAGCTGCCTGGTGCCCGCCTGGCGCGCGGAGGGCCGGGCCGTGACGACCATCGAAGGGCTGGGCAACGGCACCCTGCACCCCTTGCAGCAGGCGTTCATGGACGCCCAAGGCTTCCAATGCGGCTTCTGCACCCCCGGCATGGTGTTGACCGCCAGCATCCTGGACCCGGCGCAGCAGGCGAACCTGCCGCGGGCGATGAAGGGCAACCTGTGCCGCTGCACCGGCTACCGCGCCATTGCGGACGCGGTGGACGGCCTGCGCCACGTCGGCGCCCTGCCGGGCAACGATGCCGCGCCGGACGCGGAGGCCGTGGTGACGGGAACCTCCCGCTACACGCTGGACCTGGAGATGCCGGGCCTGCTGCACATGCGCCTGCTGCGCTCGCCGCACGCCCATGCCCGCATCCGCGCCATTGACCGCGCCGCAGCCCTTGCCGTGCCCGGCGTCGCCGCCGTGTTCACGCACGAGGACGCGCCGGCGCGGCTGTACTCCTCCGCCCGGCACGAGGATTTCCGCGCCAACCCGGACGACACCCGGCTGCTGGACGACGTGGTGCGCTTCGTCGGCCAGCGCGTCGCCGCCGTGGTGGCGGACAGCGAAGCCGCCGCCGAGGCCGGTTGCCGCGCCCTCGCCGTGGATTACGAAATCCTGCCCGCCGTGTTCGACCCGGCGGAGGCCATGCGCCCCGGCGCCCCCATCCTGCACGACAAGCAGGCCCACCGCATCCCCGATCCCACCCGCAACATCGTGGCCAGGCTCCATGGCGGCCACGGGAACCTCGCGGCCGGCTTCGCCGCGGCGGACCACATCGAGGAGATCACGTGCGACCTGCAGCGAGTGCAGCACACCGCGATGGAAACCCATTGCGCCCTCGCCTGGATGGACGGCGACCGCCTGGTGGTGCGGAGCAGCACGCAGGTGCCGTTCCTGGTGCGCCAGGGCCTGGCGGACCTGTTCGGCCTGCCGCCGCATCGGGTCCGGGTGCTGTGCGCCCGGGTGGGCGGCGGGTTCGGCGGCAAGCAGGAGATGCTGGTCGAGGACATCGCCGCCCTGGCCGCCCTGCGCCTCGGCCGGCCCGTCAAGCTGGAACTCACGCGCGCCGAGCAGTTCGCCGCCACCACCACGCGCCATCCGATGCGCGTCACGGTCCGCGCGGGCGCCAAGCGGGACGGCCAGCTCACGGCGCTGTCGGTCGACGTGCTGGCCAATGCGGGCGCCTACGGCAACCACACGCAAGCCGTGCTGGCCCATAGCTGCAACGAGCTGATGAGCCTGTACCGCTGCCCGAACAGGGCGGTCGATGCAGTGGCGGCCTACACCAACACCGTGCCGGCCGGCGCCTTCCGCGGCTACGGCATGGGGCAGCCGCTGTTCGCGCTGGAGCAG
>CAXTUQ010000199.1:2462-9438 GCA_964247405.1 uncultured Acetobacteraceae bacterium | reverse complement strand
CCAATCCCGCAGCGGTCCATAAGAAATAAGAGACCAAACAGGAAGCGTCAAGCGGGGATAACCAAAATTCTCGAAGTGGCCCGCCCTCACGCACAACCCAACTGAGATCTCCGGCTCGCCGAGCGGACACCCAGCCTACATCTCCTTTTCGTCAGACTCCGGCTCAACCTCGATGTCGCCGCTGATCGCGTCCGCGTCGTCCTCAAGGTCCGAGGCATCTTCCAGCACATCCTCCTCCGCCTCTTCCTCCGCGGTCTCGATCTCAACATCAGGATCTTCCAGACCAGGCGACGGCACCTTCTTCAAACGCTTCTCATCAGCCACGTTGCCCCCAGTCCGCCGCGCGCGCGGCTGCTCAGTCGGCTGCTCGGTGCCGCATTTCGGGCAGACTGCCGGGGTCTTGGTCAGGTCGTAGAAGCGCGTGGCGCAGGCGACGCAGACGCGCTTCGTGCCGAGTTCGGGCTTCACCATCAAGTCCCTCAATTCTACTCGCCGCCCGTGAGCGGCAAAGGGCGCGGCCCATGCCATTGCAGCGCTTCGCTGTCAAACCCTGTGGTGCCGTGCTACGTCCTGGCGCATACGAGTCCCGAAGATCCCTGCATGAGCCTCGCTCACCCTGCCCTGGCTTCTAGGCGACCAGCACGACCGCTTTCGGGCGACATCCGCATGCCCGGCGATAGGACCATCGGCTCTCACGCGCTGCTGCTCGCGGCGCTTGCAATCGGCGAGAGCCAGATCATGGGTCTGCCGGAACACGGCGACGTGCTCCGGATGGTCTCCATGTTGCGCGCTCTCGGCGCCGAGATCGTCCAGGAAGCGTCGGGCATTTGGCGCGTGGCCGGCCGCGGCGTCGGCGGGCTTCGTGAGCCTGAAAGCGTCCTGGACGCGGGCAACTCCAGCACCGCAGCCCGGCTAATCTGCGGCGTCCTCGCGAGCCATGACCTGTTCGCCACCTTGACCGGAGGCGCTGCCCTGCGCCGCCGGCCGATGCGGTGGCTGGCGGATATCCTGCAAGGCTGCGGCGCGCGTTTCCAGTGCCCGGCGGACGCTTGGCTGCCGCTGGCCGTCCAGGGCGCCCGGAACGCCGTGCCGTTCGAGCATCGCTTGTCCATGCAGACTGCGCCGGCGAAGTCGCCCCTGCTGCTGGCCGGTCTGAACGCGCCGGGCTGGACCCGTATCACCGAGGTGGTGCCGACCTGCGATCAGGCCGCGCGATTGCTGCGCCATTTCGGCGCAAGCGTCACGGTCGAGTCGTGCGGCGAGGGCTGCACGACCAGCGTCATGGGTCAGCCGGAGCTGCAAGCGGTGAACCTGACGGTTCCAGGCGACCCGTCCCTGGCCGCCTTCCCGTTGGTGGCGGCGCTGATCGTGCCGGGTTCGGCCGTAACGGTCCGCGGCGTGGCCATGGGTCCACGGGCTGCCGGGCTGTTCGCCACATTGCGGGACATGGGCGCGCAATTGGAGATCACCCGGGAACGCCTGGAAAGCGGCGGGCCTGTGGCCGACGTGACGGCAAATTACACCGGCCTTCGCGGCGCAGACGTGTCGGCGGCGCGGGCCGGGAGCATGGCCCGCGACTACCCCATCCTGGCCGTCGCGGCCGCCTGCGCCGCCGGCCCAGTGCGGCTTGCGGGGTTGCGGGCAGAAAACTGCACCTCGCTGTCCGCCGCGCTGGCGACGCTGCGGCTCAACGGAGTTCAAGTGGAGGACGAAGGCGACGGCGTCGTGGTGCATGGCTCCGGCGCCGCGCCGGCCGGCGTCATCCGGATAGAGTCCGGCGCGGTCCCGCGCGTCGCCTTGTGCGGATTGGTGCTGAGCCTTGCAACCGCGGCGCCGGTGCGGATGGACGGCATTGCGGGGATCGAGGAGGATTTCCCGGGCGTCCTAGGGCTGCTGCGCCAAATCGGCGATCCGCTCACGTGAAACCCATCATCGCAATCGACGGGCCGGCCGCAGCCGGCAAAGGCACCCTTGCCCGGCGGCTCGCGGCGGCGCTCGGCCTCGCCCACCTGGATACCGGTCTGCTGTACCGCGCGGTCGGGCGTTTGGTGCTGGACACCGGAGGAGCGCCGGACGACCCGTCCGCAGCCGAGGCCGCCGCCCGCAGCTTGGTCGCCGCCGACCTCGCGCGCACCGACCTGCGCGGCCCCGAAGCCGATCAGGCGTCAAGCCTCGTTGCCAAATGGCCCGGGGTCCGTGCGGCGCTGCTCGCGTTCCAGCGCCGCTTCGCCGAACAGGGCGCGGTGCTGGACGGGCGCGACATCGGCACGGTCGTGGCGCCCGATGCCCCCGTTAAGCTGTTCGTCACCGCAAGCCCCGCCGCGCGGGCACGCCGGCGTTGGCTGGAACTGCAAAGCCGAGGCGTCGCGGCGTCGTTGGCAGGCGTGGAGGCCGAGATGCAGGCCCGGGATGCGCAGGACGCGGCGCGAGAAGCTGCGCCGTTGAAAGCGGCGGCGGACGCGGTGATGCTGGACACGACGACGCTTGACGCCGACGCCGCATTCGCGCGGGCGCTGGAAATTGTTCGGAGCCGGCTTGGTTTTACTTGACTCCTGCTACACGGCCCGTATGTCTGCCCATGCTACCCAAAGTTGACAGGGTCCAGCCATTTGGCATGGGCCTATTGCTGTTTTCCACCCAGCCCGCGCCGCGGGCCAGACGTTCCCCGGTCCCACTGGGTCGGAGCGCGCATTTGATGACTCCGGCCCAGCGACTTTGGCATGGAGCCGGCTTCATGCACAGGAACCTATTCAACACATGGCATCATCCGCCACTGCCCTTCTCGACCGCCCGTCCCACGGTGACATGAGCGAAGACTTCGCTTCGCTGCTCGACGAAACAATGGGCCGAGAGGCCGGCTTTGAAGGCTCGGTCGTCACCGGGCGCGTCGTCCGCCTGACCGACGAGTACGCGATCGTCGATGTCGGGCTTAAGAGTGAAGGGCGCGTCGCGCTCAAGGAGTTCGCGCAGCCGGGCCAGAAGCCCGAGGTCAAGCCCGGCGACAACATCGAGCTGTATGTCGAGCGCTACGAGGACCGGGACGGCGCCATCGTGCTGTCGCGCGAGAAGGCACGGCGCGAGGAAGCCTGGACCAACCTGGAGAAGTCGTTCGAAGCGCAGCAGCGCGTGAACGGCACGATCTACGGCCGGGTCAAGGGCGGCTTCACCGTGGACCTCGGCGGCGCCGTTGCGTTCCTGCCGGGCAGCCAGGTGGACATCCGCCCGGTGCGCGACGTCGGCCCGCTGATGGGCACGCCGCAGCCGTTCCAGATCCTGAAAATGGACCGTGCCCGCGGCAACATCGTCGTGAGCCGCCGCGCCGTGCTGGAGGAGACGCGCGCCGAGCAGCGCAGCGAGCTGATCCAGGGCCTCAAGGAAGGCATGATCCTCGACGGCGTGGTGAAGAACATCACCGACTACGGCGCGTTCGTGGACCTGGGCGGCGTCGATGGCCTGCTGCACGTCACCGACATCGCCTGGCGCCGCATCAACCACCCGAGCGAGGCGCTGCAGATCGGCCAGCCCGTCCGCGTGCAGGTGATCCGCTTCAACAGCGAGACCCAGCGCATCAGCCTTGGCATGAAGCAGTTGGAGGCCGACCCGTGGGAGGGCGTGGCGGCGAAGTACCCGCCGGGCGCCAAGTACTCCGGCCGTGTCACCAACATCACGGACTACGGCGCCTTCGTCGAGTTGGAGCCGGGCGTCGAAGGCCTGGTGCACGTGTCCGAGATGAGCTGGACCAAGAAGAACGTCCACCCCGGCAAGATCGTCGCGACCAGCCAAGAGGTCGATGTGATGGTGCTGGACGTGGACAGCAGCAAGCGGCGCATCAGCCTGGGCCTCAAGCAGGTGCAGCGCAACCCATGGGAGCAGTTCCAGGACGAGCACCCCGTGGGCAGCACGGTCGAGGGCGAGATCCGCAACATCACCGAGTTCGGCCTGTTCATCGGCATCACCGCGGACATCGACGGCATGGTGCACATGTCCGACCTGTCCTGGGACGAGCCGGGCGAGCTGGCCATCGCCAAGTATGAGAAGGGCCAGGTCGTCCAGGCCAAGGTGCTGGACATCGACGCCGAGAAGGAGCGTATCAGCCTGGGCGTCAAGCAGCTGCAGGACGACCCTGCCGCCGACACGCTGAGCCGCGTGCACAAGAACGACGTCGTGACCTGCGTGGTCACGGCGGTGCAGGCGAACGGCATCGAGGTGAAGGTGGACGAGGTGCTGACCGGCTTCATCCGCCGGGCGGAACTGGCGCGGGACAAGTCCGACCAACGCCCGGACCGCTTCGCGGTGGGCGAGAAGGTGGACGCCAAGGTGACGGCCATCGACCGCGCCGCCCGCAAGCTCAGCCTGACCATCAAGGGCCGGGAGATGGAGGAGGACAAGCAGGCCATCCAGGACTTCGGCACCGCCGACTCCGGCGCGTCGCTGGGCGACATCCTGGGCGCCGCCATCCGCCGGCGGAACCAGCAGAGCGACAGCTAAGCCTTTGTCGCTCGAAACCGATCTGATCCTGGACAGGCGGCGCCTCAAGCGCCGCCTGAACCTTTGGCGGGTCCTGGCGGTGGCGGCCGGCACGGCGGCGCTGATCGCGGTCGTGGTGCCGCGCACGTCGGGCGGGCTGGGCCGGCATGTGGCGCGCATCAACGTGACGGGCGTCATCACCGAGGATCGCAAGCTGATCGAGAGCGTCACGGCGCTGGCGAAGGACGGCAACGTGCCGGCGGTGGTCGTCTCCATCGACAGCCCCGGCGGTTCCGTGGCCGGGGGCGAGAGCCTGCGCGGCGCGCTGCTGCGGGTCGCGGCGGCCAAGCCTGTGGTGGCGGTGATGCGGGGCACCGCGGCGTCCGCCGGCTACATGGTGGCTTTGCCCGCAGCCCGCATTTTCGCCCGCGACGCAACGCTGACTGGCTCCATCGGCGTGATCCTGCAGACCGGGGAAGTATCCGGCCTGCTGAGCCGGCTGGGCCTGTCCGCGGAAGCGATCACCTCCGGGCCGCTGAAGGACCAGCCGAGCTTCACCCGCGGGCTGACGGCGCAGGGGCGGGATTACCTGAACGGCCTGGTCGCCGACATGTACGACCAGTTCGTCGGCATGGTGGCGGACGCCCGGCACATGGACGCGTCTCAGGTCCGCACCTTGGCCGATGGCCGCGCCTACACCGGCCGCCAAGCGCAGAAGCTGGGCCTGGTGGACGAGATCGGCGGCGAGATCGAGGCGCGGGAATGGCTGGCGCGGGAGCGCGGCGTGCCGACAACAGTGCCCGCCGAGGACGTGAAGCCCGGCAGCCTGTATGGCCGCACGGTCGGGGCGACGCTGGCCGGCTTCGTCCAGCAAGCCATCGCGGGCATGCTCACCCCGCCGATGGCGCAAGATGGAGCCTGGGCACTTTGGCAGGGTGGCGCCGCGGAGTGATCGCTCCGCTTGGTAGGCGGCGAGATCATTGCCGCCGGGGTCAAGGAAATGGAAGCGCCGACCGCCGGGAAACGGGAAGAACAGCCAAGTTGCGCCGTTCGGTTGACGCGCGGCGTTGCGTCCGGCATCGTTCGGCGCACATTCCCGCAAGCGGGCCAACAACTTCAAAGCATTACGGCGATTGAGGCAATGACGAAATCAGAGTTGATCGCAGAGCTTGCATCCGCCAACCCGCACTTGCTCAGCCGGGACGTGGAGTTGATCGTATCAACCATCTTTGAGGAGATCACCGCCGCCTTGGCCCGTGGCACCCGGGTCGAGTTGCGCGGCTTCGGCGCCTTCACGGTGAAGCGGCGCGATGCCCGCACCGGGCGCAACCCGCGCACCGGGGAAGCGGTCCCGGTCAACGAGAAGGCAGTTCCGTTCTTCAAGGCCGGCAAGGAGCTGCGGGAACGGGTGGACCGCGGCGGCAAGCCGGCCCGCGCGTCCGCCCGCGCCGAACGCGTGCTGGCCTAGCCCATGCGTCTCTTGCTCGCCGTGCCCGTGCTGATCATCCTGGTCGCGTTCGCGCTGTCGAACCGGCAGGTGGTCCAACTGGGGTTGTGGCCCACCGACATCACCCTGAACGCGCCGCTGTCGATCACCATCCTGGTGGCGTCCGGGCTGTTCTTCATCATCGGCGCGCTCATGACGTGGGGCGCCGGCGTGATGACAGCCAGTCGTGCCCGCCAGGCCGAGCGCACCGTGCGGCAGCTTGAGGCCGAGGTGCGGGCGCTCAAGGCGCAGCCCAGGAGTGCACTTTCTGGGAGCGCACAACCCAGGAGCGTGGGCACCGCCATGGCCTTGCCGCCGCCCGGCGCGTAATGGCCGGGCTGATCGTCGCCCTGGACACCGCGGACGCGGGACAAGCGGCGGCGTGGGCGGAGGCGGTGGCGCCGCATTGCGGCGCCCTGAAACTCGGCTTGCAATTCGTCCTGGCGCAGGGGCCTGCCGGCGTCCGCGGCGTCACGCAGCGCCCGGTGTTCCTGGACCTGAAGCTGCATGACATCCCCAACACCGTCGCCGGCGCCGTGCAGGCCGTCCTGCCGCTGCGCCCGGCCATGCTGACCGTCCATGCCGGCGGCGGCGGCGCCATGCTGGCCGCGGCCCGCCGCGTTGCCGACACGGCCGCCCAGCCCCCGATGCTGCTCGCCGTCACCGTGCTGACCAGCTTGGACAGCAGCGCCCTGCACGCCACCGGCGTCGCCGGCGGGCCGCGCCAGCAAGTGCTGCGGCTGGCCCGCCTGGCAATGGACGCCGGCGCTGACGGGCTGGTGTGCAGCGCGCAGGAAGCGTCCATGCTAAGAGATGCCCTGGGGTCGCGTCCGGTCCTGGTGGTGCCGGGCATCCGGTCGGCTGGTGCCGGGCTGGACGACCAGGCGCGCACCGTGACCCCGCGGGAGGCCGTGGACGCCGGCGCCGATTGGATCGTGGTCGGTCGCCCCATCACCGGCAGCATTGACCCGGCCGCCGCCGCTGCCGCTACAAGGGCAGCAACGCCCGCCCGGCCTGCGCGGA
>CAXTUQ010000199.1:0-2452 GCA_964247405.1 uncultured Acetobacteraceae bacterium | reverse complement strand
TTGCATGACAACGCTCGTGAAAATCTGTGGCATCAACTCGCCGGAAGCGCTGGACGCCGCAGCCGATGCCGGGGCCGACTACATCGGCTTCGTGTTCTTCCCGCCTTCCCCGCGCGCCGTGACGCCGGCCCAGGCTGCCGCAATTTCGGCGCACCGCCCCGGCGGCCCGGCGCGGGTGGGGCTGTTCGTCGATCCCTCTGACGACGACGTGGCCGAGGCCCTGGCATCCCTGGCCCTGGACGTGCTGCAGGTGCACGGCACGCTGAAACGCGCCGCCCAACTCCGGACACGGTTCGGGGCGCCGGTCTGGGCCGCGGCAGGCGTGGCTGGTCCTGACGACCTGCCGATTGACGACGGCGGCGTGGATGCCCTGCTGCTGGACGCCAAGGCGCTGCCCGGCGCCGCGCTGCCCGGCGGCAATGCCCGGGCCTTCGACTGGTCCATGCTGCGCGGTTGGACCGCGCCGGCGCCCTGGCTGCTGGCCGGCGGCCTCACCCCCGACAACGTCGCGGAAGCGGTGCGCGTCTCGGGCGCCTCAGCAGTTGATGTGTCATCCGGCGTGGAGCGGAGCCGCGGCGTGAAGGACGCCGGGCTGATCCAGGCCTTCGTCCGGAACGCGCGGGCTAGATCCAGCCCCGCCGCTTGAACCACAGGAACGGCAGGACGCCGCTCAGGATGATGACGGCCAGGCCGTAGGCATAGCCGTAGTGCCATTCCAGTTCCGGCATGTTCTTGAAGTTCATGCCATAGATGCTGGCCATCAGCGTCGGCGGTACGCCCACCACGGAAACGACGGTCAGGATCTTGATGCCGTTGTTCTGCTCGATGTTGATGAAGCCGAGCGTCGCATCCAGCAGGAACTGCACCTTGTTCGTCAGTTGCACGTCATAGTCGGACAGCGACGCGATGTCCTGGCGCAGCGTCTTGAACCGGGGCCGCAGGGGCGCGGGAATCCAGTCCGCGGCGGCTTCGTTGACAAACAGCACGATGCGGTTCACCCCGAGCAGGCTGTCCCGGATGTTGGACACGCGCTCCCCGGCGGTGCCGACCGCGCGCAGCGTCGCCCGGAGCTGCAGGTCCATCCGCGCCGCGTTCGGCGTGCCGCCGCGTTCCGGCCGGAATACCCGGCGCGAGATGGCGTCGAGGTCGGCGCCCACGTGCTCCAGGATGTCTGCCAAACGGTCAATGATCGCTTCCAGCAGTCCCAGGAACGCCGCCACGCTGCATGAGTGCGCGGGGCTGCCGACGAACCGCTCGGCGAACTGGTCGAACATCGGCAAATCGGCGAACCGCACGGTCATCAGGTGCTCCGGCGACAGCACGAAGCCGAGCGGGGCCACCTTCGACAACCCGTCCGCGGCCCGGTAGATCATCGGCGTGCTGAGGGACAGCGTCTTGCCCTCGCTCGACAACCGGCTGCTGCTCTCGATCTCGGCCAGGTCCGCCTCCGCCGGCACCCGCAGGCCGGTCAGCCGCTCCGCGGCGGAGCGCTCCTGGTCGGTCGGGTTCAGCAGGTCAACCCAGACGGGCGCAGGTCCCGGCGGCTCGGCATGCGGCTGGAAGGAGCGGCGGGGCGCAAGGCCGGCGTTCAGGTACAGCATGGCGCATCCTACCCTGACCTTGCGCGGCGGCGCATCCCAAAGAACCGGGTGAAAGAGCTGGGCGAAAGAACCAGATCAAAGAACCAGACCCGTGACCGGCGCCGGGCGGTGCGGTATGACAGGCGCTCGACCGAGGAGAGCACATTGGACGAGACTGCGCCCGCCCCCACCGTCTGTGCCCCCACTGTTTACGCCGGGAGCCGGACGCGCATGGCTGGTCGGGGGAACGGAGCATGAGCTGGCTTGCCGAGTACGTCCGCCCGAAGATCCGCACCCTGCTGGGGCGGCGGGAGGTGCCGGACAACCTTTGGGTGCAGTGCCCCAACTGCCAGCAGATGCTGTTCGCCAGCGACTTGGCGCGCAACCTGAAGGTCTGCATGGCCTGCGGCTTCCACATGCGCCCGACCGCGGCGGAGCGGCTGGCCTATACCTTCGACGCCGACCCCGGCTTCACCCGCATCGAGTTGCCGCGCGTCCCCTTGGACCCGCTGCGCTTCCGCGACAGCAAGCGCTACGCCGACCGGCTGAAAGAGGCGCGGGAGAAGACCGGCCTTGACGACGCGATCCTGGTCGCGCACGGCGCCATCGGCGGCCACCGCGCCGTGGTGGCGGCGCAGGCGTTCGAGTTCATGGGCGGCAGCATGGGCGCCGCGGTGGGGGAGGCCATCGTCGCCGCCGCCCGGCTCGCGGTGCTGCAGCAGGCGCCCTTGATCGCCTTCACCGCAAGCGGCGGCGCCCGTATGCAGGAGGGCGCCGTCAGCCTGATGCAGATGCCCCGCACCACGATTGCCGCCCGCCTGGTCAAGGAGGCCGGGCTGCCGTTCATCACGGTGCTGACCGATCCCACGACC